>NZ_PDKG01000013.1 GCF_004116725.1 Arcobacter sp. CECT 8986
GGTGGAAAAAGCGAAGTGGAAATACCCAGCTCCATTCCGAACCTGGAAGTCAAGCACTTCAGCGCTGATAATACTGCACCTTTCAGGTGTGGAAACGTAGGTCTCTGCCAGCTCTTGAGTTTATTTTAGGCTTAGTTATTTATACTTTCTCAAGTGTCTTTAACTAAGCCTTTTTTTTTACCTATTTTTATTACTATTTTTATTGTTGTTTCTATTTCTTTTATCTTATTCATTTATTCTTGTTTCTGTTTATTTTTATATGATTCATCTTTCTCTTAACAGTATAGTTACTTTTAATTATTTTAAGCTATTTCTATAATATAAATGACACTCTTTACTTTTATTCATTAAATATATGTTTTGTTGTTTGAAGATTTAAAACAATTAGGTTATAATAAGTAAATAACTGTTTATAGGCATAATGTAATATTTAGATAGGGGAGATGGCAATAATGGAAAATAGTCTAAAAGATTTAGTGGTACTATATGTTGAAGATCAAAAAGAGGCACAAATAGAATTAAAACATGTTTTTGATAAAACTTTTAAAAAAACAATTATTGCAAATAATGGTGAAGAGGGATTAAAACTTTTTTTAAGTCATAAAAAAAGAAATTATAATATTGATATTATAATTACAGATATTAATATGCCAAAGCTTAATGGTATAGATTTAATAAAAGAAGTTAAAAAATATGATACAAATGTAAAGTTTGTCTTAACAACTGCATATACTGAGGTAGAATATCTATTGGAAGCAATAGAATTAGGTGTAACTGCATATATAGTAAAACCTATTAATATAGTAAAACTATTAGAAAAAATAGAGTGTGCTTATAAAGAAAAAATTGATAATGATAAGTTAAATAATATTGTATCAAAAATGAAAGAACATAATATAAAAAATGTAGATGAGTTTTTTACAGTATTAGATGATACAAAAAAAGATGACAGTGATATAATTAATTTGTCTGATGGTTTTTCATATAACTATAAAAATAAGGTATTAATAAAAGAGGGTAAAACTATAGCTTTAGTAAATCAGGAGATATTACTACTAGAGTATTTTATTCAAAATCCAAATAAGATATTGACTTATGAAGAATTATTAGAAGCAATAACTGTTAATACAACTAACACAAGTTTAAATAATTTAAGAACAGTAATAAAGTCATTAAGAAAAAAATCTTCAAAAGAGTTAATAACAAATTTATCTGGTGTGGGATATAAATTAATACTAGACAAAAATTAGTAAATTATATAATAATATAAAAGAGGACAGAAATAATAGATGTTAAAAAGAGTATATAATATTGATAGTAAAGAGTTGACGTTCTCTTTTTCTCAAAATGAAGATGATTTTATAGTTGAAGAGATACCTATAAAGTTTTCAAATAAAGGTAATTTTTTAATTTTAAAGATAAAAAAAAGAAATTTAAGTACTTGGGATTTAATTACTATATTATCAAAAAATCTAAATATATATGAAAATGAGATAGGATATGCAGGGCTAAAAGATAAAAATGCAACTACAATACAGTATATATCAATTCCAAAAAAATATTCAAAAGATATAAAAAAATTTAAAAATAAAAAAATAGAGATACTAGACACAATTTTACATGCTAATAAATTAAATATTGGGGATTTATTATCTAATAGATTTTTGATTAATTTAAAGGGTGTAGATTATATAACTTTAAATAAAATAGAAAAAAATATTAAAACAATTTTAAAAATTGGGATGCCAAATTATTTTGGATTTCAACGTTTTGGTAAAGAAGTAGAGATAAATTTACAAAAAGCAAAAGATTTAATAGAAAATAAAATTCATATAAAAGATAGAAAACTTGAAAAAATGTTAATTAGTGCATATCAAAGTTATTATTTTAATTCATGGTTAATTGAAAGACTAAAATTAAATAAAGATAGATTTGAATTAATAAATGGTGATATATTTAATAATAAAATAGATAATAAGCTATTTACAGCAAAAAATATAAATAAAAAGATTGAAGAAGATTTTACTTTAAATAAAATTGTACCAACAGGATTACTTCCTGGTAAAAAAGTATTTAGATCAATTTTAAATGCAAGACAATTAGAAGAGAAGTTTGATAATAGTGATATATATGAAAAAGGTTATAGAAGAGATGCTGTTGTCTTTCCAAAAGTATTAAATATAAAATACAATAAAGATGAAAAAGTTTGTAACTTAGATTTTATTTTGCCAAAAGGTTCTTATGCAACTGTTTTTATTGAAAATATAGCAAATAAAAATTTTAATTTTTAATTTTGCTATATAATCTATTTGATAAATTATGGACTATTTTATTAAATAATATATTTTCATTTTTAACAAAATCATATGGTTTTAGACTTTTGTTTTCTAAAGATTCATTATAAAAATATGTATCAATAAGTTTTTTATCTTTGTAAATCTCAAATTTTATACTAAGTTGAGCAAAAGATTTATTTTCAGCAATTTTATTTTCAATATTATAAATATGAGTATTTATAATATAATCTGCATTTGATTTATTTGGATAAATATATACTGTATTAAAAAGTCTATTTTTATCAAAACTATTCATTAGTTCTTGGTGTATAATTAAGCTAGGAAGTTCGCTCCATTTGTTTTTACTATATGACTTAACTTTATACTCTTTTTGACTGTAAAGCATATCTGTAGTGTTATAAATAGGA
The DNA here is from genome assembly GCF_004116725.1 of Arcobacter sp. CECT 8986. Taxonomy (NCBI): domain Bacteria; kingdom Pseudomonadati; phylum Campylobacterota; class Epsilonproteobacteria; order Campylobacterales; family Arcobacteraceae; genus Arcobacter; species Arcobacter sp. CECT 8986. Next base: position 2,705 of record NZ_PDKG01000013.1, read on the forward strand.
TTTATTGTTGGTTTATTTATTATGATACTTTTGTCAAGGGAATTAAACTTATCAGTATTACTATATTTAATTGTGTATTTATCTAAAGTGTAAGTTGTTTGTTTTAAACTACATGCATTAAAAGTAAATATTATTAATAAAAATAAAAAAATATGTTTCATCTATTCTTCTCCTGGAGCTAGTTTTTTAATCTCTTTTTTAAATATTATATCACTTGGACTATCAGAAATATTTTGAATTAATCCTTGAGTTTTAACAACTGTATTTTCTAATGTATCAAGTGTAGAATTTAATTTAAAAATTGTATCTTCAGATATTGATTTAATATCATAAGTACCTTTTTTTATCTCAGTTATTAAAACATTAGATAAAACTTTTACACTATTTGCAGCATCTTTAACTTGTGTTGCAGCATTTGACATATTATCAAAAGATGTACTACCTCTTTTTGAGATATCATTTATATTTACCAATAAGTCATTTAAAGTTTTTTCTTTATTTGCTATATATTTAGAGAATTTTTCAATGTTATCTGCACTTTGTTGACTTTTATTTAATATTTTAGAAATATTATCTATATTTTTATTATCAAAAAGTTTTTTCATCTGGGATAGAACTTCATTTATCTGTTTTGAAATAGTTTCTGTTGTATTTTCTAAAGAAGTAAAGACTGATATTTTAGCTTTGATGACTTTTTGTCCTAAATCATTCTCTTCTAATAAATTTGAAGACTTACTTCCACCTTTTAATTCAATATATTTTAAACCTGTAAGTCCTAATGTTCCAAGTGTTGCAAAGTTATCCTCTTTTATTGGAGTTCCTTTATCTACTTTTATATCTATTTGTATTTGTTCTGAGTTTTTAGGATTGATTTTTATATCTTCGACTTTTCCTACTTCTACACCTTTAAATTTAACTGCAGAATCAATATTTAGTCCAGAAACAGACTCATTTATATATATAACATAGTGATCTGATTTTACATTTTCTAGTCCAAATTTTCCCAACCAAAAAATAAAAGCAAGAATAAGAATAAAAAATGAGATGACAAATATTCCTATTTTATAATAATTAATTTTAGTGTCCATTATTATCCTTTTTTATTGTTAAAAAATCTTCCAAAAATTCATCATTTTTATCTAAAGCCATTTGAATATTTCCTTCGAATGCAATTTTTGTATCTTTTAATATAATAAATCTATCAAGAGTGTGTCTAATAGTACTTAAATCGTGTGTAATTATTATAATAGTTAAATTTAACATCTCTTTTAAATTTGATACAAGTTCATTGAATTGTTCTGCACTTGCTGGGTCAAGTCCACTTGTAGGTTCATCTAAAAATAATACTTTTGGTTCAATTGCTATTGCTCTTGCTAAAGCAACTCTTTTTTTCATTCCACCACTTAATTCAGAAGGATATAAAAGTGCATGTTCTTCTTTTAATCCTACTAGTTTTAAATTTGTTAATGCAACTTTTTCTATTAAGTCATTTGGCAGATTTGTATACTCTTTTAACATTACTTCAATATTTTCTAATACATTTAAAAATGAAAAAAGTGCTCCAAATTGAAAAAGATATGAAAAATCATTTTTTAGATTTAGTGATTCTTCTAATGATAAATTTGATACATCTTTATTTAAAAATAGAATCTTACCTTTTTGTATTTTTTGAAGCATTACTATTTGTTTTACTAAAGTTGTTTTACCAGAACCACTTCCACCTAAAATACCAAATATTTCACCTTCATTTATTTCAAAAGATATATTATCATGAATAGTTCTATTTTCAAATTTTGTGGTTAAATTTTCTATTTTTATTATACTCATTTATATTCCACTCTCTGTTAAAATTACTGAGAAAATTGCATTTAATGCAATAACTGTAAAAATTGCATTTACAACACTAATAGTTGTATATTTCCCAATACTTGTTGTGTTACTTTTAACTTGAAAACCTCTATAACATCCAATAATTGCAATAACAATTCCAAAAAATGATGATTTAATTACTCCTATTAGAAAATGCTTTAGTTCAACTTCTTGATACATTCTACTTACAAATTCATAAAAAGTAATCTTTAAATCAAAAAAAGCAACAATCATTCCTGATAAAACACCAATTGCATCTGCAAAAAAAACAAGAAGAGGCAAAGATATAAAAAGTGCAAAGACTCTTGGTAATGTTAAAAAAACAGTAGGTTCAAATCCCATAGTTTTCATAGCATCAACTTCTTCTGTAATTTGCATAGCTCCAATTTGTGCTGTATATGAACTTGCTGTTCTACCTGCTATTACAATTGCTGTAACTAGTGGAGCAATCTCTCTAAACATTGTGATACAAATCATTTCTACAATATATATATTTGCACCAAATTTTTCTAATTGTACTGCTCCTTGATATGCTATAACAATTCCAACTAAAAATGACGTTAATGCAATTATTCCTAATGCACTAATTGCAGAAGTCTCTATTGATTTTAGCATCTCTTTAAATCTTATTTTTTTAGGATTTATTAGTGTATAGATGAAAAAATAGATTAATTTTCCAAAAAAGTATATAAATTGATTTAATTCAATAATCTTTTCATATGTAGATTTACCAATTTTTTCAAAAAAATTAAGAGAACCTCTTTTTTTTAAATCTTTATTTGAAGTATAATATTTTTTGTAATATTTAATTTGTTTAAGAAATTTATCTTTATTTATTATATTGATTTTGTCTAAAGATATTAAATATATTGTTGAAATTGAATCGATTTTTTCTAGGTGTTCTAAGTTTAATTCTAAAAAAATATATTTAGTTTTTTCAAGATAACTTATAAGTTGAGGCAGAGTACTTTTATTTAAAGTTCCATATAGAGTGATTTTTAAAGTTTCATTATATAAAATTGGTTTAAAATCAAAACTTTGCAAACTTTAGCCTTTTTTATTTATAAAATTATTCTATACTCTTTTTGCTAAAATAAAAGAGATAGAATAATTTAAAAGAAGAGCAAAGTGATTATTTAACAGTGAAATATTCGTTATCTAAGTAAAAAGTATTTCCTATTGCAATAACTTTATCTTCTTGGTCAAATGAGAAATCATAAATTTTTTCAGAGTTGAAGTCGTTACTAATATTGATTAAGTATCCTTGAGATTCTAATGCATATAATGAATCTCCAAATGCAAGTGCATAAAATTTCGCATATTTATATTTTCTTCTGTTTTGAACATTTAATGAAATATCAGTTTTAATAATTTGTCCATCAATTGTTGCAATGTAAATATCATTATCATGTGAAATTATATCTCTAATATTATATTTTTTTAGATTAACTGCACCTGCTCCAACAGAAACAACTTTATTTGAAGTTGCAGCAATCAAACTATCATTTACAACATCTAAGAAAATAATATTATTAAATTTTCCATCTGCATCAACAACAATAGTTCTGATAACTCTATTTGTTCTTGCATTAACAACAATTACTTTACCATCTAAAGTAGGGAATAAGATAAGATTGCCCATAAAATAAGGGTTTGCAACTCTAGTATCATTTGCTAATGATTTAGAGTAGTACTCTTTCATCAATGTTCTTTTTGCTTGTGTATCATATAAAGCAATAGAGTTATCCATAAATACAACCGCTAAAACATTATCTTTTAATGTTGCTGCAACTACACCAGTTTTAAAATCAATTTCTGATTTATTTAGTAATACTTTCCCTAAATAATTTGTAGAGATTATCACATCACCGCTAACATTTATGAATTCAAAACCTTCTGGAAGTTTAAAATCAGAAACACCTCTTTTTGTAATTACTTCACCATTTTCTAATGTTGCTCCATCTTTATTAAAAGATAAGATATCATCATTAAGTGAAGTTATATTTGTTTCATAATCACCTAAAGTATCATCTACTTCAAAATATTTTTTACTAGAACAACCAGTAAAAATAAGTAGAGATGTTAATAGTATTAAGAAATATTTCATTTATTTTCCTTCTATTTTGTAAGTAAGTAGTGATTTAAAATTTTCACTAGTTCATAAACTTTTGATTCTTTTGGAATAAGTTTTAAAGTTGCTTTTGCATCACTATATTTACCATTTGTTGCTTCTAATAATGCTTTATTAAATAGAGCAAACTCTTTTAGTAAAAAGTCTCTTTGCATTGATACATCATTTAATTGAGATAAATTTTTATCTTCAAGAGCTTTTTTATATTTTGATAAAGTATCAAAAAACATAACATCAACATCAGCAGTTTTACCTTCATCTTTTGCTTTTAAATATAAAGCAACTTCATAAAGTTTTTTGTTTGTATCTTCTAATGTTTTTAAAGCATCTTTATTATCGAAGTCTTTTAACACTTCTTCAAATGCTATATTTGCTTTTATTTTATTTTGACTATCAAAATAATTTTTAACGTTAAGTCCAATAACTGCAGCAATAATTACTACAAGAAGTACGATTAATAGTAGTTTATATTTTTTGTAAAATCTTTCTAATTTTACAAAACTTTCAAGAAATTTTTCTTCACTATCTAATTCATTTTTTACAAAATCAACATTTTCTTTTAAACTCATAAATTTCCTTTTGAAAAATTAGTATTATGTTACAAAAATTTTTATAAAATCTTACTTTTATGAAAAGTTCTATATAATACAAGCCTTATACAAACAAAAAAGGTTGATAATGAAGAAATTTCTATTAGCTTCTTCAATTGCTCTTATTTTTTCACAAGTTGCATTTTCTAATGAGCAAAAAGAGGAGTTACCGCAAAGTAGATTTGAATCATTAACAAAATTAACACAAGTTATAGGTACTGTTGAAAAGTACTATGTTGATGATATAAAGCTTGAGGCGATTGTTAATAAAGCAATCAAAGGTTTGATGGAAGAATTAGATGCTCATTCAACTTTTTTAGATAAAAAATCTACAAAAGAGATGTCAATTCAAACTAATGGAGAATTTGGTGGTTTAGGTATCACTGTTGGTATGCGTGATGGGGCACTAACAATTATCTCTCCAATCGATGGTACACCTGCTTATAAAGCTGGAGTAAAAGCCGGAGATATTATTCTAAAAATCGATAACAAATCAACACTAAACATGACTCTTGATGAAGCAGTTGGTCTAATGAGAGGGAAACCTAAGACTAAAATAGATTTAACTGTAGTAAGAAAAGGCGAAAATAAACCTTTAAAGATTACTATTACTAGAGATATTATAAAAATTGATTCTGTTTTTGTAAAAACTATAAATAAAGATTTATTATATTTAAGAATTACAAGTTTTGATAAAAATGTTACTAAAAGTTTAATAGATGGATTAAAAGAACATAAAAATATTAAAGGTATTATTTTAGATTTACGTAATAATCCGGGTGGTCTTTTAACACAAGCAATTGGCACTGTTGATTTATTTGTTAACTCAGGTGTTATTGTTTCTCAAAAAGGAAGAGATGTAACGGATGAAGAAAAATTTTATGCAAAAAGTTCAACTACATTAACTGATGCACCAATGGTTGTATTAGTAAATGGTGGTTCCGCATCTGCTTCAGAAATTGTAAGTGGTGCATTACAAGACCATAAACGTGCAGTTATTGTGGGTGAAAAAACTTTTGGTAAAGGTTCAGTTCAAGCAGTATTACCAATTGTAAAAGATAGAAGCGAAAATATTAAATTAACAATTGCAAAATACTATTTACCAAGTGGAAGAACTATTCAAGCAAAAGGAATTACTCCAGATATTACTTCGTATCCTGGAAAAGCTGTAGCTGATGATGATAGTCAATTCCAAATCAAAGAAGCAGACTTAAAAAAACATTTAAAGGGAGAATTAGAAAAGGTTGATGGCATAAATAAAAAAGATGATAAAAAATCTAAAGATAAAATGGTTATAACAAATGAGGATATTGCTAATGACAATCAACTAAATTCGGCAATAAATATTTTAAAAAGTTTAATAATTATGAATAAATGATAGGAGAATCTATGAAAATAAGTGAAATTGTAGCACTTGGTCTTTGGCCAGAGACAAAAAAAACTACAACTAAAAAAGGTATAAAAGAGTTAGAAGATTTAGGATACAATTTATTTTATATAGGTAAAAATGCAGACCTTTATACTTGTCCAGGTGAAGATGCAAAAGTATTATTAGTAAGAAGTGATAGATGTTCAGTATTTGATATTCCTTTAAATCTTCAAATTGAAACAAAAGGTATTTTACAAACTGCTATTTCTAATCATGGTGCTGAGTTTGCTAAAAAAGAGGGAATTAGAACTGCAATTTTAAGTGAAACAGTAGACCAAAGCTTATCTGTTGCTCCAAGATGTCAACTAATGGAATTATGTAAAGCACTAGAAGCGGAAATTGATGGTGAAACAGTTCAATTTGAATTAATTTTTAGAAACTATTTAACAGGTTCTTTATATGAAGCTTGTCAAAATGGAAAAGATCCTTATGGTTTAAATTTATCATCTGATTTAAAACAATGGCATAAATTTGAAACACCAATTTTTACTCCAACAACAAAAGGTGTAAAAGATATTCCATTAAACTCTTCAAAAGTAAGAGAAGTATTCCCTGAAATTGTATCAAGTTTAGAAAAATTATTTAAAGATTTTACAGCTTATGCTGATGAAAATGGAATTATTGTAGTAGATACTAAACTTGAAGTATTTGTTAACTCTAAAGGTGAATGGGTACTTGGAGATGAAGTATTAACTCCAGAAAGTTCAAGATTTATCTCTAAAGAGAATTTTGAAAATCAAGAATATATCTCTATGGATAAACAAATTCTTAGAAATTTTGCTAAAGAAAATAACTGGAAAGAAAAAGCAAAAGATTTAAAACCAGGTGAAAAACTTGATGTAGAAGTTCCTACTTCTATTAAAAATAAAATTTTAGAAGGGTATACAACTATTTTAGATAGATTAAAATAGTTATACAACACACAAATTATCCAAACTGCTATAAGGCAGTTTTAGATATAATCGCAAAAAATTAATTGAAGGTAGTAAATGAAAGCAATTGTAAATGTAGCATTAAAACAAGGTGTTTTGGACGATCAAGGTAAAGCAACTCATCATGCATTAGATACATTAGGGTTTAAAGAAATTGTTAAAGATGTAAGAATTGGTAAACAAATTATTTTAGAACTTAATTCAGATAATGAAAAAGATGCTAAAACTGAAGTAACAAACATGTGTGAAAAACTTCTTGCTAATACTGTAATTGAAGATTATAGTATCGAAATTATAGGTTAATAGTGATGAATGTAACAGTATTACAATTTCCAGGTACAAACTGTGAATATGATACAAAATATGCTTTTGAAAAGTTAGGTTGTAACGTAACTATTCTTTGGCATAAAGAGACAAAATTACCTGAAGATACAGAATTATTAGTTATTCCTGGTGGATTTTCATATGGAGATTATTTAAGAAGTGGTGCAATTGCTAGATTTGCGAATATTATGGACTCTGTTCAAGAATATGCAAAAAATGGCGGAAGAGTATTAGGTATTTGTAATGGATTCCAAATTCTTTTAGAAGCAGGTCTTTTACCTGGAGCTATGAAAAGAAATTCATCATTAAATTTTATTTCTAAATATAATCATTTAAAAGTAATCAATAACGATAACTGTTTTTTACAAAAACTAAATTTAGGTGAAGTCGTAAATATTCCAGTTGCACATCATGATGGTAACTATTTTATTGATAATGATGGATTAAAACAATTAGAAGAGAATAATCAAATACTTTTAAAATATTGTAATAAAGAAGGTGAAATTGAGAATTTAAATGGTTCAGTTGCTCAAATCGCTGGAATTTGCAATAAAGAGAAAAATGTATTTGGTTTAATGCCTCATCCTGAAAGAGCTATTGAAGATTTATTAGGTTGTGATGATGGTGTTAAAATGCTACAAGGATTCTTAAAATAACAAGTGAAGATAGATAATTCTATCTTTACTTTTCTAAAGAGTATACATGAAAGTTTTATTACTACTATTAATTTTTTTACAGCTGTGTTTTTCTAATATTGAGTTTACAAATAAAGAAAAGCCAGTCTTTCAAGAAGACCCTTACAAACAATTAAATACACAAAATGAAGAAGACTCTTTTTCAAATGCTTTAGATTATTTAAATGAAAAAGATGTAAAAGAAGTACCTACATCAAAAAATTTATATTTATCTTATATTGAGTTTCCAGAAAATATATATAAAAATCAAAGATTTGAGGTTGTTTTAAAAGCTTTAATTACAACAGATGACTTTGATAGAATTGAAACTCGATTTGTAGATTCAAAAAATATGAATGTTTTAAATCCAGAAGAGCCTTGGATGGCAGTGGATAAAAATAGTTTTGAAAATAGATATTTTTTTAAAGCATATGAAGAGGATTTTATCTTACCAACATTTCAAGTATTATTATATAAAGATGACAGATTAGTTGATTTTGCATATTTAAAATCTAAAGAAGTTAGATTTTCAAAGTTAGCACAAGGTGATAATACTTTTTCAAACGTAATAGCAAAAGAGCTTACAGTAAATACTCATAAAACAAAACAGTATAATAATAAAGAGTTATTAACTATATTAGATATAGATGCAAAAGATTCAAATTTAGAAGATTTTTATTTGAAAGAGTTTTCTAAAGACCAAGGAATCTCAAGTATTGAAGATAACTACCCAGACCAACATATTTTGTATTATGTTGTTGCACCAATTTATAAGAAAAAATTAGAGTTTACATACTTTAATACAACATCTAATAGTTTTAAAACAATATCTCTTCCTTTGAGTTTAGAAAATGAGTTAGTAAGTACACAAACTGATTTAAATCCAAATAACTCAAATTATGAGTTGTATAAAAAAATTGCTCTTTTAGTTATTTTACTTATATTTTTAATTCTTTTTATTTGGAAAAGAAGATTTATATATTTAGTTATTGTTTTGGTATTAATTGCCCTAGCAATTTTATATTTGATGCCAAATAAAAAAGTTTCATTAAAAGAAAATACAATGGTTTATATTTTACCTACGAATAAATCAACAGTTTTTTATCAGTTGGAAAATCCTGAAGTTGTTGAGATTTTAAATAGTAAAAGAGATTTTAAAAAAGTCATGTTTGATGATAATGGAAATAAAATTATTGGATGGGTAAAGGAAGAAAACATTGGCAAGAATTAGAGCTTTATTAGTAGTAATTCAATTTTCAATTACTGTTGCAATTACTATATTTTTTATGTATACATTTAGAAATCATACACACAAAGTAATAAAAATTTGGATGAAATTTCAAGTATTTTTTTTAGGAATTAAAATTCAAGAAGTTGGTAAACTTGATGAAAGTTGCGATATGCTTCTTTTAAATCATCAAAGTATACTTGATATAATCGTAATGGAGTATATTCATTCACGAGATTTAGCATGGGTTGCTAAAAAAGAGATAACTGATTTACCTTTTTTTGGTCATATTATTAAAGCTCCTAGAATGATATCTATTGATAGAGAGAATAAAGCAGGTCTAATAAAACTATTAAAAGAATCAAAAGATAGATTATCAAAAGGAAGACCAATTGCAATTTTCCCTGAAGGAACAAGAACTGATGGTAAAAAACTTTTAAAATTTAAATCAGGTGCAAAAATAATTGCAAATAAACTTAATTTAAAAGTACAACCAGCTGTTTTATTTAATACAAAAAATATATTAGACTCTCAAAAACTTACATGTAAACCAGGTATTGTAAAAATAATTTACTTAGAGCCTGTACAAGCTTCAAAAGATACTAATTGGTTTGAAGAAACAGAAAATAAAATGAGAGAAGTAATAGAGCAAGAGAGCAAAAAAAATGAGCTTTAATATACAAACAATTCTAGCAATTGGTTGTGGCGGATTTTTAGGTGCACTTCTTAGAGCTTATGCAATTCATATTGTAAATAAACATATACCGTTAGAATTCCCATTGGGAGTATTAGCTGTAAATGTGGTTGGTAGTTTTGCAATGGGAATAATCTTTGCAATATTTGCACACTATTCATTAAGTGGGAATTTAAAAGTATTTTTAACAACAGGGTTTTTAGGAGCTTTGACTACTTATTCTACTTTTGCTATTGAAACATACTTTTTATTTGAGACATCTTTATTTATAGCTCTTGCAAATATAGTTCTCAATGTTACTGGAACTATACTTGCTGCAGCTTTAGGATACAAACTTTTACAGTTCTTATTAGTTAATCATTAATAAGTATCTGTAAACTCTTTTATCTCTCTAACTTTTTTTACTACATTATCATATAGTGCATCTGGCATATATGGTAATAGAGAAATTAGTTCATCAATTTTGTCTTTGTTTGTTTTATAAGTATATATTTTCTCTACTTGTTCTGTCATTGCTTCTTCCCAATGACATAAGTCTTCTATTCTATTTTTAATTAATTCTAGCTCATTTTTTGATAAATCTTTTAATATATACTTTAAATATCTATTTCTATTATTTGAGTTATCTTCAAATAATTCTTGTTCTGCAACATTTAATGCTTCTGCAATAAAAGGAATAAAATCAGCTTTTATTGATGATGTACCATTTAAATATGCATAAATTGATGAAACTGACGGTGCTTCTCCTAATCTATTTACCTTGGGATTGATTGCTAAGAGTCTTGCTGCAAACTCTTTTTTTGTCATTTTCTTCTCTTTTAATATTTGATTTATTCTTTCGTAAATCTCCATTTTTAACCTTTTAAATTTTTTATAAAGTGTCTTACAGTTAAACTAATCAAAATATATCTTGAAAAATATATTATATAGTTTAATTGAAATTATTACTTAAAATCTTAAATATTTTTTTATTATAATATAAAAAAGTAAACAAAATATGACTTTTTTAATAATGAAAAAATATATCTTATAAATTTAAATTTATAAAAATATCATAAATAAGATATATTTATAATAATGACATTTTATAGACAAAAAGTCGACAAAATAGGGCTTTTTTCTTATAAAAGTCAATAGATATAAGTTAAATTGTATAGTATTATAAAAAATTATAATCTTTTATTAATTTATAAAAATTTGATAAAAAATTTATAAAATAATTTTATTATATATAAATATTGATGAATAATAATATTCTAATTCAGCATATTTAATTTTTTTAGATAAACAATAATAAAAAAATAAATGACACCTTTGTGTCGAAAAATAAAATTTTATATTTTTAATTCTTTAATTAATTGAAGTATAAAAAATTTAAGAAAAAAATTTTAAGTATTAAAAAGATATAATTTGTTAAAAATTATAAGGAGTCTACTATGGGTATGCCAGGTGGAATGGAATGGGTATTAATCGCATTAGTAATTTTATTATTATTTGGTGGTAAGAAAATCCCTGAGCTTGCTAAAGGATTAGGAAGTGGAATTAAAAACTTTAAAAAAGCAGTTAAAGACGACGATGAAACTGTAGCTGAAGATAAAAAAGATGAAATAGAGAAAAAAGCTGAATCTTCAACAGAAACTAAAAAAGAAGAAAATAAAACAGTATAAGAGTATATCTTGCAAAGAATAGTAAAAAAATATATAGAAGAAATTTTAGAAAAAGAAATAGTATTAGAAAAACCTAAAGATATGTCTTTAGGTCATTTCGCAACGCCTGTAGCATTCTCATTAGCTAAAGAGTTGAGAAAGTCTCCTATGATTATTGCACAGGATTTAGCTTCAAAATTTGAAAATAGTGAGATGTTTGAAAAAGTAGAAGCTGTTAAAGGTTTTATAAACTTTAAATTATCTAACTCTTTTTTACAAACTTTATGTGAAGAGTCATTATCTTTAGGTGATGATTTTGCAAAAGGTGAAAATAAAAATGAAAAGATATTATTAGAGTACGTAAGTGCAAATCCTACTGGTCCTTTACATATTGGACATGCAAGAGGAGCAATTGCAGGAGATACTTTAGCAAGAGTAGGTAGACATCTAGGTTTTGATATCACTACTGAATACTATGTAAATGATGCTGGTGCACAAATGGATCTATTAGGTTTATCTTTAGCATTAGCAGGTCAAGAATCTATTTTAAAACAAGAAGTTCAATATCCAGAGAAATATTATAGAGGTGATTATCTTTTTGATATTGCAAAAGATGTTGAAAAAGAGTTTGGAAAAGAGATTTTTAATGATGAGAGTAAACATAAAGAATTAGCATTATTTGCAAAAGATAAAGTTCTTGATATTATCAAAAAAGATATGGCTGATATAGGTATTGAATTTGACAACTATGTTAGTGAAAAATCTTTATATTCATCTTGGGATGAAACTAAAAGTGTACTAGAGAAAAATGGTTCACTATATGATAAAGATGAAAAAGTTTGGATTAAATCAACTGAATTTGGGGATGATGTAGATAGAGTTGTTGTAAGAGACAATGGAATTCCTACATATTTAGCTGGGGATATTATTTATCATAAAAATAAATATGATAGAAAATATGATAAATATATAAATATTTGGGGTGCAGACCACCATGGATATATCACAAGAGTTAGAGCAGCTATTGAATTTTTAGGATATGATTCTAAAAAATTAGAAGTTTTACTTTCTCAAATGGTTCAATTACTAAAAGGTGGAGAACCATATAAAATGAGTAAAAGAGCTGGAAATGTTATTTTAATGAGTGATATTTCAAATGAAATTGGTTCTGATGCATTAAGATTTGTATTTTTAACTAAAAAAAGTGATACTCATTTAGAGTTTGATTTAGATATCTTAAAAAATCAAGATAGTTCAAATCCAATATTTTATATTAATTATGCATATGCAAGAATCAATCAAGTATTTAAAAAAGCGCAATTAAATTTTGATGATGTTGCTAGTGAGAGTTTTGAAAACTTAAATCAAGATGCTTTAAATCTTGTTTATGAATCTTTACTTTTCCCATCAATTTTAGAAGAGGCATTCTCAAAAAGAGATATGCAAAAAATAACTGATTATTTACATTCAATTGCAGCTTCAGTTCATAGATTTTATAATGAACATAAAATTATTGATTCAGATGAACAAAATCAATATTTAAAAGCTTTAAGTTTAGTTGCATTGACAATAAAAGTAGCATTGCACCTATTAGGAATAGAGGCTAAGGAGATTATGTAAGATGAAATGGTTTATTATAATTTTTCTTATTATCGTGGGTTATGCATTGATAACTGGTAATATGGGTGGGGCAAAATATGCCGCAGGAAATTACAATAAACTTCTTACTGGAAGAGGAGATTAACAAAGGTTAAGCTTTGTGTTCTCCCAACTCTTCTAAAAACTCTTCAAGATTATATTTTTCTCTATGAGATTCGCTCATTAAGTGAATAAAAACATCACCTAAATCAATAATTGTCCAGTCTTCATTATCATCAACTCTTAAAAACTCTTCACCAAGTGGTTTTAAATCAGTTTTTAAATAATTTAAAAGAGAAAATGCATGTTTTGAGTTTAATGTAGTTGCAATTACTACATAATCAACAATGTAATCTTTTCCATTTAAGTCAATTACTTCAATATTTTCTGCTTTTTTGTCATCAAGAATAGTTTTAATTCTTTCAATTCTTTCGTTCAAATTAATTACCTTTATTTTGTTTTGTACAATGATTTAACATCATCTTTTATTTTTTTAGGAATAAACTCTAAATCAATAGAGTTCCTCAAATTTGTTGAACTTATATCTATTTCAACGTTTAAAGTTTTTATCTTATCCAAATTTTCATTTAAAAAACCTATTCTTTTTGCAATAACAAATTCAACTTCATTTTTTAATTCATCATATTTATACCACTTAGATAAACTATTATAATTATCTGTACCGATAATAAAATAAATTTTTGATAATTCATATTGATGTTTTAGAAATTGAATAGTTTCAAAAGAAGGAACTTTTCTTTTTTGATTAATTTCATAATCACATATAACTACTTTACTATTATTTTCAAATAGCTTAGACAAAAGAGAAAATCTTTTTTCAGGTTTCAAATGAAAATCATCTTTAAAAGGGTTAAGATAAGTTGGCACAATAAAGATTTTATCAATATTTAATTCTTCTAATGCAATATTAACAATCTTTTCATGTGCAATATGTGGTGGGTCAAAACTTCCTCCAAATACTGCTATACGCACTTAATTTATCCTTTTACTTTATGATTAAATAATATTATAGCAATTTTTGGATAAAATCTCTCAAAATTACAAATAAATATAAAGGTATATTATGGCTGTAAAAGTTGCAATAAATGGTTTTGGAAGAATAGGAAGATGCGTTGCAAGAATTATTGCTAATAGAGATGATGTTGAATTAGTAGCAATTAATGATACTGCATCTATTGAGATGCTAGAGTATATCACTAAATATGATACTGTACATGGTACATTTGATGGTGATGTAAAAGTTGAAGATGGTTATTTAAAAATGGGAAATATAAATGCCAAATTATATTCAACTAGAGACGCAAGTGAACTTACATTTACAAAAGATTGTGGTGCAGAGGTTATTTTAGAGTGTACTGGTGCATATTTAACAACTGAGAAATGTCAAGTACATTTAGATAATGGTGCAAAAAAAGTAGTTATGTCAGCACCTGCAAAAGATGATACTCCAACATTTGTTTTAGGAGTAAATGAAGATAAATATGAAGGTCAAGCGATTGTTTCAAATGCTTCTTGTACAACTAACTGTTTAGGACCAGTTGCAAAAGCACTTGATGATGCATTTGGAATTGAAAAAGGTTTAATGACAACTATTCACTCATATACAAATGACCAAAATATTTTAGATGTAAAACACAAAAAAGATAAAAGAAGATCAAGAGCTGGTGCTTTAAATATGATTCCAACAACAACAGGTGCAGCAAAGGCTATGAAACTTGTTATGCCTCAACTTGATGGTAAATTACATGGTCAAAGTGTAAGAGTTCCAACTCCAAATGTTTCAATGGTTGATGTAAACTTACTTGTAAGAAAAGATACAACAAAAGAAGAAGTAAATGCATTATTTGAATCAAAAGCAAAAGAGTTAGCTGGAATTATTGCAGTTGACAATGATATGATGGTTTCAAGTGATTTAGTTGGAAATACTAATTCTACAATTGTTGCAGCAGATTTAACACAAGTTATTGGTGGAAATATGATTAAAGTTATGACTTGGTATGACAATGAGTGGGGTTACTCTTCAAGACTTATAGATATGGCTGTTTACGTATCTAATAAATAGGGAAGTTAATGAATTTACAAGAGATTAAAAATTTAGATATAACTGGAAAAAGAGTTTTCATAAGATGTGATTTTAATGTTCCTATTGATGAATATAGTAATATTACAGATGATAGAAGAATTAGAAGTGCATTAAATACAATTAGATATTGTATTGATAATGATTGTTCTATTATTCTTGCATCACATTTTGGAAGACCTAAAAATGGTTATGAAGAAAAATACTCATTAAAGCCAATTGCAAAAAGATTACATACTTTATTAAAACAAGATATAAAAATGGCAGAAGATGTAATTGGTGAAAAAACTTTAAATACTGCATCATCTTTAAAATCAGGTGAAATTCTTTTACTTGAGAATATGAGATTTGAAGCTGGTGAAACAAAAAATGATGAGACTCTAAGTAAAACTCTTGCTTCAATGGCAGAAGTATATATCAATGATGCATTTGGTGTATCTCACAGAGCACATGCTTCTGTTGAAGGTATAGCTAAATATTTTGATATAAATCATAAAGCAGCAGGATTTTTATTAGCAAAAGAGATTAAATTTTTCCATCATATTGTACATAATCCAAAAAGACCTTTTGTATCAATTGTTGGTGGGTCAAAAGTATCTGGAAAATTAGAAGCTTTACATAACTTAGTTCCAAAAGTTGATAAGATAATTATTGGTGGAGGAATGGCTTTTACATTTTTAAAAGCATTAGGTTATGAAGTTGGTAAATCTTTAGTTGAAGATGATTTAATTCCTGAAGCTATTAAAATAATGGATCAAGCAAAAGAACTTGGTGTTAAATTTTATTTACCTGTTGATGTTGTTGTTGCAGAAACTTTTGACTCTGAAACAGTTGCAAAAGCTACAACAATACAAGAGATTCCACAAGATTGGATGGGATTAGATATTGGTCCAGCTTCAGCGCTTTTATTTGAGCAAGCTTTAACAGATGCAAATACAATTCTATGGAATGGCCCTATGGGTGTATATGAAATGGAAAAATTTGCAAAAGGTAGTGCAAAAGTTTCTCATGCTGTTGCTAGTTCTTATGCTACAACAGTAGTTGGTGGTGGAGATACTGCTGACTTGGTTAGAGTTACAGGCGATGAAGATAATATGACTTTTATAAGTACAGGTGGTGGAGCTTCATTAGAATTAATTGAAGGAAAAATACTTCCTGGTGTAAAAGCATTATTAATTGAGGATTAATAATGGCAATAATAGCATCAAATTTCAAAACAAACCATACTAGAAAATCTACAAAAGAGTTTATTTGTACTGTAAATGATTTTTTAAAGAAGAATGAAATATCAACAGAAGTAGTTGTTTTCCCAACGGCTACTTCTTTAGATAATTTTGATACAATTCCTTCTTTTTGTGTAGGTGCACAAAATGCATATCCAACACAAAAAGGTTCATTTACTGGTGAAATTGGAACTGAACAATTAGATGAATTTGGTATAAAAACAATTTTAATTGGTCACAGTGAAAGAAGACACATCTTGGGTGAAACGCAAGAGCATGTAGCCCAAAAATTTAATTTTTATAAAGAGCTAGGTTATAAAATAATCTACTGTATTGGTGAGCCTTTAGAAGTAAAAGAACAAGGATTAGAAAGTACTTTAGAATATATATATGAGCAATTTGTAGGAATTGATACAAACTATGAAAATTTAATTTTAGCATATGAACCTGTTTGGGCCATAGGAACAGGCGTTACAGCTACAAATGAAGATATAATTAATATCCACAATGCAATAAAAGAAAAAATTTCAAAACCTCTACTATATGGAGGTAGTGTAAAAGTAAATAATGTTAAAGAAATTTGTTCTTTAGGAAATGTGGATGGAGCCTTAATTGGAACAGCTTCTTGGAATCAAGAAGACTTTATAAAAATAATAGAAAATACAAAGGATATATAGATGTTGATGAAAGGTAAGAAAGGTGTTATTTTAGGGGTTGCAAATAATAAGTCAATTGCATATGGTATTGCTAAAGCTTGTGCTGAGCAAGGTGCAGAGATTGCATTTACATACTTAAATGATGCACTTAAAAAAAGAGTAGAACCAATTGCAGCTGAATTTGGAAGTGAAAATTTAGTTTACCCTTGTGATGTTAGTAAGCCAGAAGAAATTAAGGCTTTAAAAGAGTCTTTAGAAAAAGATTTAGGTCAAATTGATTTTATTGTTCACTCAATTGCATTTGCTCCAAAAGAGGGACTTTCTGGTAGATTTTATGATATTTCTAAAGAGGCATTTGATATTGCAATGGATATCTCTGTTTATTCACTTATTGAAGTTGTAAGAGAATTAAAACCATTATTAAGTGAAAATTCATCAGTATTAACATTAACATATTATGGTGGGGCTAAATATATTCCTAACTATAACTTAATGGGTGTTGCAAAAGCAGCTTTAGAAATGACAACTAAATATTTAGCTGAAGATTTAGGTAAAGATGGTGTAAGAGTTAATGCAATTAGTGCAGGACCAATCAAAACTTTAGCAGCAGCTGGAATTGGTGATTTCAGATTTATGTTAAAATGGAATGAAGCTCACTCACCATTAAAGAAAAATGTAACTACAACTGAAGTTGGTAACTCTGGTATGTATTTACTTTCAGATTTAAGTAGTGCTGTTACAGGTGAGATTCACTATGTTGATAGTGGATTTAATATTATGGGAATGCCAGCTGTTAATTTTGATGAAAAAGGTAGACCTACAATTGCTTGGAATGGTACTGATAAATAGTTTTATCTTTTATATCCAGTAATTTTAAATCTTTACTAGCTTTTAGTTAGTAAAGATTTTTTATTTATAGAAAAATATGGAAGTTTTAATTTGAAATTTTATAGGAATTTTAACTTAAGATTTTAATAATTACAGGGAAAAATATGAATATAAATTTTAAAGAGTTAGCAAACAAATATGAAACACCTTATTATGTATATGATTTTGATTATATATCGGAAAAATATACTGAATTAAAAACAGCATTTAAAGCAAGAAAATCATTAGTTGCATATGCTGTAAAAGCAAATTCAAACTTGAGTGTGATTAAACACTTAGCACAACTTGGCGCTGGTGCAGATTGTGTAAGTATTGGAGAAGTAAAAAGAGCACTAAAAGTAGGTATTGCACCATACAAAATTATCTTTTCTGGTGTAGGTAAAATTGATAGTGAAATTAAAGCTGCATTAGAACTTGGTATTTTGATGATAAATGTTGAGAGTGATGCAGAGTTAAATAGAGTTGAGCAAATAGCAAAACAGTTAGATGTAGTAGCTAGAATTTCAATTAGAGTTAATCCAAATATTGATCCTCAAACTCATCCATATATTTCAACAGGACTTCATGAAAATAAATTTGGAGTTGATATTGATACTGCAAAAAGAATGTACATTCAATGTAAAAATTCAGAACATTTAGAACCAACTGGTATTCATTTACATATAGGTTCTCAATTAACACAATTAGAACCAATTAAAGAGTCTGTAAAAATAGTTGCAGATTTAGTTAGAAATTTAGCTGCAATAAAAATTGAACTTAGTTTCTTTGATGTTGGTGGTGGATTAGGAATTATCTATGATGATGAAAAACTTATTGATACAAATGAGTATGCACAATCAATTTTAGAGTGTTTATTTGGTTTAGATATTACAGTTGTTTGTGAGCCAGGAAGGTTTATTGTTGGTAATGCAGGAACATTTATAACAAAAGTTTTATATGAAAAAGTAAATGGTAATAAAAGATTTGTAATTGTTGATGGAGCAATGAATGATTTAATTAGACCATCTTTATATAATGCATATCATAAAATTGAAGTGTTAAATGATAATGAAGAGTTTAGTGATTGTAATTTAGTTGGTCCAGTTTGTGAAAGTGGAGACTTTTTTGCAAAAAATATTCAATTACCAAAAACACAAAATAGTGATTTAGTAGCAATTTATAGTGCTGGAGCATATTGTTTTACAATGGCAAGTAACTATAATACTAGAGGTAGAGTGGCAGAAATTGCAATTGAAAATGGTAAAGATAGATTAATCAGAAAAAGAGAAACTTTTGAAGATATTATCGCATTAGAAGAGGAATTTATAAAATAAAATGTTTTTCATTGATGTTCAAGGTACTTTAATTGATGATATAAATAAAAAGCCAATTGATGGTGCATGTGAATTTATAGATAAGTTAAATAAAGAGAATATACCTTATGTAGTAATTACAAATAATACTAAGAAGTTAAGTAGTGATTTTTTGAAATTTTTACAAGACTTGGGATTTAATATAACTGAAAAAAATTATATTGACCCTTTTGTTATTTTGAAAGATATTGCAAAAAATAAAAAAGTTGCTGCTTTTGGTCAAGAGAGTTTTCCAAAAGTTTTAACACAAATGGGTTATGAACTTGAATATGAAAATCCTCAAACACTAATGGTTTCTATTAGTAAGGATTATACAAACGAAGATTACTCTCAAATGATAGAATGTGCATTAAAAACTGATGATTTAATTGGTATGCATGAAACATCAATATACTCAAAAGAAGGCTCAAGATATCCAGGTGTTGGTGCTATTATGAGTATGATAAAATTTGCTGTAAATAAAGATTATAAAGTTGTTGGAAAACCAAGTTTTAATTTTTATAATGAAGCAAGAAAACTTTTAAAAACAGAAGATTTCAAAGATATCACTATTATAAGTGATGATATGATGGGTGATTTAGTGGGAGCTAAAAAACTTGGTATGAAAGCAGTTTTAGTTTTAAGTGGTAAGATTAAAGATGCAAATGAAGTAATACCAACATTAAATGAGGAAGAAAAACCAGAATATATCTGTAAAAATATGAGTGAAGTTTTACAGTTACTAGTTAAGGAAAAACTATGAGTGAAGAGGGATTAAAAAACTTAAGAGATCAATTAGATAAGATTGATGATGATTTACTTGAACTAATAAATAAAAGAATGGATATTGTTTATCAAGTTGGAGTAGTAAAAGCACACAGTGGCGGTTCAATTTATAGACCAGAAAGAGAAAAAGAGATAATTGAAAGATTAACTAAGTTAAACGAAGGAAGATTAAATAAAAGCGCAATTGAAGCACTATTTTTAGAAATATTTGCTATTTCAAGAAATATTGAACTTCCAGAAAATATAGCATTTTTAGGACCAGAAGGTAGTTTTACTCATCAAGCAGCAGAGACAAGATTTGGAGCAATGAGTTCATATTTACCAATTGGTTCAATCAAAGGTGTTTTTAGAGAAGTAAATACTAAAAAAGCAAGATTTGGTGTTGTTCCTATTGAGAACTCATCAAATGGAATTGTAAGTGATACAATAAATTGTTTAACAAAATATAATCTAAAAATTATTGCCGAAGTGATTCTTGATATTCATCATACATTAGCAACTACTTGTGATAGAGTAAAAGATATAAAAAGAATATATTCAAAAGATATTGCATTTGAACAGTGTAGAAAGTTTTTAGAAAATGTAGGACTTGATGAGGTTGAACATATTCCAGTTGAGTCAACTACTAAAGCAGCAAAATATGCATTAAAAGAAAAAGGTAGTGCAGCAATTTGTTCTCATGTTGGAGCAAAACTTTATAATCTTCCTATTTTATTTGAAAATATAGAAGATAAAGATAATAATAGAACAAGATTTTTTATTGTAAGTGATTTTGAAAATGCAAAAAGTGGAAATGATAAAACATCAATCTTAGTTAAATTTGAAAATAGAAAAGGTATTCTAGTAGAGTTTTTAACAGATTTTGATAAAGCTGGAGTAAACCTTACAAAAATTAAATCTCATATTATTGAAGGACACTCGATTTTCTTTATAGATTTTGATGGTCATAAAGAAGATGAGCATATTCAAAAGATATTTGATAAATATAAAGATAATATAAAATTCTTAGGATCTTATGTAAAAGAAGCGGATGATATCTGAAGGGAAGATTTAGTTATATTTAAACCTAAATTGTTAAAATCAGATTATAAAGATGGAGAAAAATATGAAATTTAATAAAGTATTAGATGATGTTAAAATATATGAAGCTGGTAAACCAATTGAATTGGTTGTAAGAGAGTATGGAGTAGATACAAAAGATATTATAAAACTTGCATCAAATGAGAATCCATACGGTACTTCACCAAAAGTTGTGAAAAAAATACAAGAACTATCTCAAAATATGTTTATGTATCCTGATGATTCTATGTTTCAATTAAAAGAGTCATTAGCAAATAAATATAATGTAGAAAGCGCAAATATTATTATAGGTGCAGGAAGTGACCAAATTTTAGAGTTTGCAATTCATGCAAAATGCAATAAAGATTCAAAAATATTAATGACTAAAACTACATTTGCTATGTATGAAATTTATGGAAAACAAACAGGTGCTACAATTATAAAAACAGAAGATGCAGAGCATAATTTAGAGCAATTTAGTAAATTATATAAAGAGCATAAACCAGATATGGTATTTTTATGTTTACCTAATAATCCTTTAGGTGAGTGCTTGAATACTAAAAATGTTTATGAGTTTTTAAAAGAGATTGATAGTGAAACTTTGGTTGTTGTAGATGGAGCTTATCAAGAATATGCAGCTTATAAAGACGAAGATAAAAAAATAGTAGTTGATGATTTAATATCAAAATTTCCTAATGTTATTTATCTTGGAACATTCTCAAAAGCTTATGCTTTAGGTGGAATGAGAGTAGGTTATGGAATAGGAAGAAAAGAGATTATTCAAAATTTCTATAAATTAAGACCACCATTTAATATTACAACTTTATCATTAGCAGCAGCAATTGAGGCTTTAAATGATGAAGAATTCGTAAAAGAGTGTATTGTTAAAAACTTTGAAGAGATGACAAGATATGAAGATTATGCAAAACAAAAAGGTTTTGAATATATCAAAAGTTATACTAATTTTATTACAATTAAATTTGATGACAAATATATCTCATCAGAAGTTGCACAAAATTTACTTGAACGAGGTATAATTGTAAGAGATTTAACAAGTTACTCAATGAATGCAATTAGAATAACTATTGGAAGAAAAGAACAAAATACAAAAGTATTTGAAAAATTAGATGAAGTATTAGACATTTTAAAATAGAAGAGTGCCATGAATATAAAAAACAAAAATTTAGGTGAATTAGAAGAACTTTGTACAGATATAAGAGAGAGAATAATAGATGTTGTTTCTAGAAATGGAGGACATTTTAGTTCTACTTTAGGTGCTGTTGAATTAACAGTATCAATGCATAAAGTTTTTGATGTTCAAAAAGATCCATTTATATTTGATGTTTCACATCAATGTTACCCTCATAAGTTATTAACAGGAAGATGGGAAGAGTTTGAAACAATCAGACAATTTGAAGGGTTAAGTGGATTTACAAAACCTAAAGAGAGTGATACTGACTATTTTGTTGCAGGACACAGTTCAACATCAATATCATTAGCCGTTGGTGCTGCAAAAGCAAAGAAGCTAAAAAAAGAAGATAGTATTCCTGTTGTTATGATAGGTGATGGTTCAATGACAGCTGGTATGGTTTATGAAGCCTTAAATGAATTAGGAGATATAAAATTACCTGTTGTGATTATCTTAAATGATAATGAAATGAGTATTGCAAAACCAATTGGTTCTATATCAAAATATTTGAGTAAAATTCTTGCTGGAAGATTTTACCAAAAATTAAGAGAAAGAATTGATAAAAGTATCATTCAAAAACTTCCTCAAGGCGCTACTTATTTAGCAAAAAAAATAGAAGAGAGTATGAAATTAATTACTCCTGGTATTATTTTTGAAGAGATGGGAGTTGATTATATTGGTCCAATTGATGGGCATAATTTAGAAGAAATAATCGAGACTTTAGAAATTGCAAAAAGTATGAATAAACCTGTAATTGTTCATGCAAAAACAGTTAAAGGTAAAGGTTATGAAATAGCAGAAGGTCAACATGAACAATGGCACGGTGTTGGTCCTTTTGATGTAGAAACTGGTGAATTTAAGAAAAAAGCATCAGCAAAATCTGCAACTGCTGTATTCGCAGATGCTTTAATAGATTTAGCAACTAAACATGAAAATGTAGTTGGTGTAACTGCTGCAATGCCAAGTGGTACAGGAATTGACAAACTAATGGAAAAATTTCCTGATAGATTTTGGGATGTTGCAATTGCAGAACAACACGCAGTAACATCAATGGCAGCAATGGCAAAAGAGGGATTTAAACCTTTTGTAACAATTTATTCAACATTTTTACAAAGAGGGTATGACCAAATAATTCATGATGTTTGTATTTTAGGTCTTCCTGTGGTATTTGCAATAGATAGAGCTGGAATTGTTGGAAATGATGGAGAGACTCATCAAGGTGCATTTGATATCTCATATTTAAGATTTTTACCAAATATGATACTTTTTGCTCCAAGGGATGATGAAACATTAAATTATGCAATTGAGTTCTCTTATACTTTAGATAAACCATGTGCTATTAGATATCCAAGAGGTGCATTTGCTAAATTAGATTTTAAACCTTCTGTTTTTGAATTAGGGAAAGCAGAAGTTCTAAAAGAAGGAACATCAAATAAACTATTTATTGGATATGGTGCAGGAGTATCAAGAGCATGTAAAACAGAAGAGTTACATGAAGAAGATATTACAATAGTGGATTTAAGATTTGTAAAACCTCTTGATTCTGAGCTATTATTAGAATTATCACAAAAATATAATGATTGGTATATTTTTAGTGATTCTCAAAAACAAGGTGGAGTTGCAAGCGCTATATTAGAGATGTTAAATGATAATAAAGTCTCTAATATAAATGTAACTTCTTTTGAATATGAAGATAGTTTTATTCAACATGGTGACACTAAAAAAGTTGAAGAAAAATTAGAATTATTACCTGAACAATTAGTAAATAAAGTAAAATAGATTACTTTATTATGCTAATGGGTCTTCACCTTTTTCCCATGAGGCTAAATATCTTTCAATAAGATGAAAATCTTTTCCATCATGTTGTGTAAATGTAATATATTGGTTTCTATTATCTATCTCAAATAAATTATTAACAATTGACATAAACCTAAGTGCTAGTTCTCTTCTTTGTTCTATGGATCTTCCTTCTCTAATATCTAAATCCATAATACAAATTTCATCACCTTCTATTGCTCTTCCAATACTTAAGTCATATTTCTCAACTTCATTGATGCTAATAGCTATATGGTCAGTTTTTGTTTGCATAACTTCTGAAAAACTATTTTGAATTTGTTTGATAAATTCTCTTTTTACTCCATCAATTAGCTTTTTGTTTATTTCAAATTTTAAATGAGGCATAATAAACTCCTTTATAAATAAGGTATTAATTTTTCTACACTTAATCCCATCGCTGTTGATTCATAACCTCTTACATCTTTTATATATGGTTTACAAAAACCTTCTACCATAATTGCTCCAGCTTTTCCCATACATTCACCAGAACTAATATACCTATTCATATCTTCAATGTCAAATTTTTCAAATTCATATGTAGTTGATGAAATATCTATAAGTTCAATATCTTTAGTTTTATATATCATACAAGTAATTACAGAAGTTTTATTTGCACTTTGTAATTTTAGCATTCTTCTTGCATCATCTAAATCTTTTGCTTTTCTTAATAATATATTATCACATGTAACTACACTATCAGCAACAAGTAAAGGCATCTCTTCTACGCCATATTTTTTATATAGTTCTTCAAATTTTCCTTTTGTTGCTTCATAACAAAAAGACTTAGGGTTTTTTACAGTTATGCTATCTTCATCAAAAGTTCCACCATTTTGAATAAAATCAATATTAAATTTGTTTAAAAGTAGAGCTCTTGTAGGTGAATTAGAACCAAGTCTTATCACAAAAATTCCTTTTTATTTTTATTATACACAATTTGTATATAATAAGATTTAAAAAAAACATTAGGACTAAATATGAAATTTATAGTAATAGGAGCTGGCGGAGTAGGTTCATTTTATGGTGTTAAATTAAAAATGATAGGACATAATGTAACTTTTGTAGCAAGAAATGAGAATTTAGAATATTTAAAAAATAATAAATTGAAACTGACTCATCCAGATTTTTTATTTGAAGATTATGTTGATGCAATATCAATAAAAGAGTTAGAAAATATAGACCCAAGTGATATTGATGCAGTTTTTATTGCAACAAAATCTATGAGTACAAACTCAATATCAAAAAGTTTAGCAAAATGGATAGAAAATAGTAAAGAGATTCCATATTTTATATCTTTACAAAATGGTGTAGAGAATGAAGATAGAATGTGTGAGTATCTACCAACACACAAAGTTATAGGTGGATTGACAAGACTTATAGCTGCACATATAATAAAAATTGGAGAAGTTGAATCAGTTGGAGAAGTACAAACAATTTTAGGTGCAATAACTCAAGATAAAAATAGTGATGAATTTTTAGAATTATTAAAAAAAGAGTTAGATAAAACAAATACAACAACTATACTAACAAATAATATAAAATTAGAGTTATGGAAAAAACTAATTATTAATAATGGAGTAAATGCAATATGCGCATTACTTGAAGAAAAATCAGGAACATTAATAAATGATGAAAAAACATCTGTTATAGTTTATAATCTTATGAAAGAAGCAGCTATTGCCTCTCATGCAGTTGATGTTAATATATCTGAAGATGATGCAAATGAAATGTTTGAACTAATGAAAAGTTTTGAATCTATTGTTCCTTCAATGTGGATGGACAAAAAAAATAATAGAGATTTAGAGTTGGATGATATATGTGGAGTAGTGATAAAAAATTGTGAAAAACAAGGAATAGATGCATCATATACAAGAACAATATCTACTATTTTAGAGTATCAATATAAAAAAATTCAAAAATTTTGACAAAATGATATAAAAGTTATCTAAAGTCATACTAAAGTCACCTAAATATACTATAATTACAGCAGTTGAAGTAAATGTGAAGTATATTTGTTACTACAAAATATATATACATAGTGTAATTATTATAAACTTATTCTGGATTTTTCTCCCTCTCCATGATTTTTATTATCACATTTACTTCTATCCCTTCATATAAACAAAAATCATAATAAATTATAAATATATTTTTTGCTATATTGTTCTTTTAGAACAAGGAATAAAATGGCTCTTTTTTTTATGCTACTTGGTAAAATTATACCCTTATATTTTAATATAGCAATTGGTTATTTATTAACAAAATATTTAAAAGTAAGAAGAGATATAGTTGCTTTTTTGTTAGTATATATTTTAGGGCCTGCTGTAATACTTTTTGCAACACTATCTATAAAAATTGATTTACAAATTGCTTTTTTACCTATTATTGTATTTTTATTTGGAAGCTTTTTAGCTTTTTTTGTATTAATAAAACATAGTAAAAAATGGAATGATTCAAGTATTAATACTTTGGCTTTTACTTGTGGGACAGGAAATACTGGTTATTTTGGTATTCCTTTAGCGATGATACTTTTAGAGCCTCATGTTGTAAATATATTTATTTTTGTAACTTTAGCTTCATTGTTATATGAAAATACAACAGGATTTTTTATAACTGCAAAAGGTGCTTTTTCTGCAAAACAATCAATATTAAAAATACTAAGATTGCCTTTAGTATATGCATTTATTTTAGGTTTAGTATTAAATATTAATGGATTTGAACTACCACAAAAAGTTATTCCTTATTTTGAAAATTTAAAATGGGTATATGGAATATTAGGTATGATGATGTTAGGAATGGGTCTAAAAGGTTTTAATTTAGATGAAGACTTTGATAAAAAGTATATAAAAATAGCCTATTTTTACAAGTTTTTTATTTGGCCATTATTTATGTTAGTGCTTATTTATTTAGATAAAAATATTTTTATGTATTTAAATAGTGATATTTATGATGTTTTATTTATGATGTCTATCGTTCCTTTAGCTGGTAATACTGTAACTTTAGCAATATTATTAAAAGCAAAACCTGAAAAAGCAAGTTTTACTGTATTGTTAAGTAATTTAGTATCTGTTATATATATTCCTTTAACTTTAAGTATTTATCAAGGATTTTAAAATGAAAAAAAGTATATTTATTGTTTTTATTATTGCTCTTTTTAGTGGATGTACTGCACTTCAAGTAGATAATATCTCTATGTGGAATAAAGATTTAAAATTAACAAACAAAGAAGTAACTACAACTTTTCATCCATGTACAACATTCTCTTATTATGTAAAAGATAATAATAAAAAGTATGGAAAGCTATTTATTGAGTATGTTGATTTAAGTTCAGATTGTATGTGGAATGGTTTTGCAAGAGGTTTCTTTGAAGAGTTATTTAAACAAACACAAAAGATCAACAGTATGAAAATAGTAGAGCAATATGATTATGATAATTTTGAATTTACGACTTATTTAATAGATAATAGTAGTTATGTAAATCTTATCTATAATTTTACAACATCAAAATCTATATTTATTTTAGATTATAGTGGTAAGTTATCAAATGAGTATATAAAATCATATAATAAAGATTATGTAAGTAAATATATAAATAAAAAAAGATACTCAAAAGATTATGAAAAAAGTTTAGTAACTATGGGTAATTTTTATAGCTATTTTTCAAGAGATAGTGATTCTTATGTAGGTGATTGATTTGAGTTTATTTTTTATTCTTTTATTGAAAATTACGCCTTTATATATAAATATAATATTAGGGTATTTAAGTGTTAAATTTTTAAATGTAAAAAAAGAATCAATTGCTACTTTGGTTATTTATATAATAACACCATTAGTGGTTTTTTCTTCTACAATTAGTGTACAAATTGATACAAAACTTGCACTATTACCTTTTATGATATATATCTTTTGCTCTTTTACGGCAATAGTTGTATATAGACTCTTTAGAAATCATTGGGCAGATGCAACATCAAATATTTTAGCATTTAATGCAGGAACAGGAAATGCTGGATATTTTGGAATACCTCTTGCTTTACTATTTTTTGATAATCATGTTGTAAATGTTTTTATTTTTGCACAGTTAGCATTTATCTTTTATGGAAATACAACTGGTTTTTATATAACTGCAAAAGGTAACTTTACAGTAAGACAATCACTAAAAAAAGTACTTAGACTACCTGTTATTTATGCTTTCATTTTTGGGCTTGCTTGTAATTTTTATGGATTATCAATTCCCGATGAGTTAATAGTTTATACATCTCAATTTAAAGCAGTATATGGAATTTTAGGTATAATGATACTTGGTATGGGCTTAGTAGGATTAAGACAAAGTGGAGAGTTAGATAAAAAGTTTGTACTTTTAAACTTCTTTTTTAAATTTGTTTATTGGCCTGTATGTGCTTTAATATTTATCTATTTAGATAAAAATCTATTATATATATTTAATGATGAAAATATTTATAAAATTATATTTTTATTTTCAATTGTTCCAGTTGCAAATAATGGCGTGACATTAGCTATAATAAATGGATTAAAACCAGAAAAAGCAATAGTAACTGTACTATTAAGTACAATATTTTCATTGGTTTATATTCCTTGTATGATAGTTTTATATGGTGGTTTCTAATTTTAGATGAGGTTAATAATGAAAAAAATATTTCTTAAAAGTACTATTGTTATTTTACCAATACTTTTTTCAGGATGTTCTATGTCAATGAACTCATTAACAAGTGGTTTTTCAAAACCTAAAAAAGATTTGACTAAAGGTATAGAAGATAATCATATTACAAGAGTTCTTCTCTCTCAATATCGTGAATGGAAAGGTGTTGAGTATAAATATGGTGGAAATTCAAAGGATGGAATTGATTGTTCTGCTTTTATTCAACGAACTTTTTATACAAAACTACATAAAAAATTGCCAAGAACTACATATTATCAATCTAGATTAGGAAAAGCTGTAAAGAAAAAAGATGCAAAAGCTGGTGATTTAGTCTTTTTTAAAACAGGAAGAAAAAGTAGACATGTTGGAATTTATTTAGATGATGGAAAGTTCTTACATGTTTCTACAAGTAAAGGTGTAATAATCTCAACTTTAGATAATGTATATTTTAAAAGACACTTTTGGAAA
Source organism: Arcobacter sp. CECT 8986 (assembly GCF_004116725.1). NCBI lineage: Bacteria > Pseudomonadati > Campylobacterota > Epsilonproteobacteria > Campylobacterales > Arcobacteraceae > Arcobacter > Arcobacter sp. CECT 8986. The sequence goes on from NZ_PDKG01000013.1 coordinate 32,051, forward strand.
ATAAAAAGAGTCTTAGAGGATAATTAAAACCCTCTAAGTGTTACACCTAAATATATTGCAACAATTCCCAATAGAATATTTAATGGAATAAAGTATTTAGCAATAGGAGCTAATTGTTTTTTACAATTAGCAAAGTCATTGTTATCAAAATATTTTTGTGCTTTATTTCTTTTCATATAAATAGTAATAAATACTATTGTCATAATAGTCCAAATACTCTCTTTAGCAATAGCAATTGAGTGAAGAGGACTTTGCTTTAAATTTAATGCAATTATCATAATTATAGCAGTTAGCAAAATTATTAATATCGCTGGAATTACCATATTAAAAAATCTTCTTAAATTTTCTAATGTTCTTTCAAGTTTTATTTTTGGTTCTTGAATATCTTGTATAGAGTAATGAATAGCAAATCTAATTGCTATCATTCCTCCTACCCATAATACTGCACTAATAACGTGTAAAAATACAATAATTGATGAGTAGTTATTAAATAGTGTTTGCATTATATATTTGCTTTTACAAACTCTAAAGCTTTTTGTTTTGCTTCATCTATTTTTGAAACATCTTTTCCACCAGCTTGTGCGAAGTCAGGTCTTCCACCACCTCCACCACCAACAATTGGAGCTATATTTTTAATCCAATCACCAGCTTTAACTGAAGTGTTTTTACATCCTGCAACCATCATTACTTTATCACCTTTTGGTTGTAAAAGTAATACTGCTAATTTTTCATTTGCATTTTTTAAATCATCAACGATTTTTTTGATGTCTCCATTTTTTACAATATCAACAACAACTTTTACATCATTAATAACTTCTTCTTTTATTGGAGAAGAAGATGCACTTTGTGCTGCTTCTAAATCTTTTTTTAACTCTTTTACTTGGTCTTTTAATTTTTTAACACCAACTAAAACATCTTGATTTTTCACTTCATGTTGTAGTTCATTGTATTTATTTATTATCTCATTTGTATAGTTAATTGCAGCAACTCCACAAACTGCTTCAATTCTTCTAACTCCTGCACTAACACCAGATTCTTTTATAATATAAAAACTTCCAATATCAGAACTATTTCTTACGTGAGTTCCTCCACAAAATTCGATACTAACTCCACCAAAATCAACAACTCTTACTCTATCACCATATTTTTCACCAAACATAGCAATAGCACCTTTTTTCTTAGCTTCTTCAATTGGTAGTTCTTCAATATTAGATGAAATACCTCTTACAATCATTGAGTTTACTAAATCTTCAACTTCTTTTATTTGTTCATTTGTCATTGCTTTTGCATAAGTAAAGTCAAATCTTAATCTTGAAGAGTCATTTAATGAACCAGCTTGAGCTACATTATCACCTAAAACCATTTTTAGTGCAGTTTGTAAAAGGTGAGTTGCACTGTGGTGTTTAGCTATTTCATATCTATTAACAACAACAGCATCAACAGTTTCTGAAACTTTTAAACTTGAGTTTGAAACTTTTACTTGAGATAGATTTAAATCAAAGAATTTTTTAGTATCAACTACTTCTGCAATATGGCTTTCATCCTCGATAACTCCAATATCACCAGCTTGACCACCAGATTGAGCATAAAAAGGAGTTTTATCTAACATAACCCAACCTTCTTCACCTTTTTCTAGACAATCAACTTCTTTGAAATCTTTATCTAAAATACTAATAATCTTAGCAGTGTGTGCAGTTTTTTCATAACCTACAAATTCATTTTTACCATATTTTTCAAGTAATGATTTAAAATCACCCTCAGCTAAAGTGTCTCCACTTCCTTTCCATGCTGCTTTTGCTTTATTTCTTTGTTCAGCCATTAACTCTTCAAATTTTTCAATATCAATATCAAGATTTTTATCTCTTAACATATCTTGAGTTAAGTCTAAAGGGAATCCAAAAGTATCATATAGTTTAAAAGCAATTTCACCTGAAAATTTTACTTTTGTATTTTTTAGTTCTTCTTCAAATAAAGACATACCAGAATCAATTGTTTTAAAGAATCTATCTTCTTCAAGAGTTATTTGCTCTTTTATGTACTCTTTTTGTTCTTTAATTGCTGTATAGTGTGCACCCATTAATTCATCTAAAGTATCAACTAATTTAGCTAAAAAAGGCTCTCTAAAACCTAGTAAATAACCATGTCTTACAGCTCTTCTTAAAATTCTTCTAAGAACATAACCTCTACCTTCTTTATCAAATAAAATACCTTGACTTATCATAAAGCTAACAGCTCTTAAATGGTCAGCAATTACTCTAAAACTTCCGATGTTTGAATCAGTAAGCTCTTTATTTGCTAATTTAGTAGTTTTTTCAATTAAAGGCATAAATAAAGAAGAATCAAAGTTATTAAACTTACCTTCTTTTATTGCAACAACTCTTTCAAGTCCCATACCTGTATCAATTGAAGGTTTTGGTAAAGGATTTAATTTTCCATTTGAATCTCTTTCATATTGCATGAAAACAAGATTCCAAATCTCTAAAAATCTATCACCTTCTCCACCTAAATAATCTTCATTGCTTCCAAAGTTTTCTGCCCCTTGGTCATAGAAAATTTCAGAACAAGGTCCGCAAGCACCTGTATCACCCATAGACCAAAAGTTATCTTTATCCCCAAATCTTTTGATTCTATCTGCACTTATATGCTCTTGCCATAATTCAAAAGCTTCATCATCACTTTCATGAACTGTTACCCATAATTTGTCTATTGGTAACTCTAAGTTTTTAGTGATAAATTCCCATGCATATGCAATTGCTTCTTTTTTAAAGTAATCTCCAAAAGAGAAGTTTCCTAACATTTCAAATAGTGTATGATGTCTTGCTGTGTAACCCACATTTTCTAAGTCGTTATGTTTTCCACCAGCTCTTACACATAGTTGGCAACTTGTTGCAGTTTTGTTTTCTGGTGCAGGAACTGCTCCTGTAAATATATCTTTAAATTGTACCATACCAGCATTTGTGAATAGTAAAGTTGGATCATCTGGAACCAAAGGCATACTTGAAACTACCCTGTGACCTTTACTTTCGAAAAATTCTAAATACTCTTTTCTTACGTCCATTTAATTATCCATTATTAATTTAAGGCTTATATTTTACCCAAATAAAAATTTATAGAAGATTAGTAAAACTTACATTTAAGTTTAGCTTAGTATAATTTGTAATTAATATTTTGAAATAAGGGAATTAGTATGGGTAAGTATATTGAATTAACTCAAGAGAATTTTGATAGTACAGTTTCAAATGGTGTATCTTTAGTAGACTTTTGGGCTCCATGGTGCGGACCTTGTAGAATGCTTGCACCTGTTATTGAAGAGTTAGGTGAGGAATTTGATGGTAAAGCTAACATTTGTAAAGTAAATACAGATGAACAACAAGATTTAGCTGTAAAATATGGTATTAGATCTATTCCTACAATTATCTTTGTTAAAGATGGTGAAGTTGTAGAACAAATGGTTGGTGCAACATCTAAACAAGCACTAGCTGATAAAATTAACTCACTATTATAAAAAATATATTCTAAGAGGTATTTTCTCTTAGAATTCCACTTCAAAACAAGAATGAAATTTAAAAAAATACTTTTTATTTTAATACTATTTAACACAATATTTTTATGTGCACAAACTTCAAAAAATATATTAATTTTAAACTCCTATCATAAAGGTTTTATATATGGTGATAATATAATTAATGGTATTGAGAATATATATAAAGATGAAGAAAATATAAAAACTGATATTTTATATATGGATTCAAGAAGAGTCAAAGTTAGAGATTATAAAACTCTTTTATCAAACTTTTATAAGGCAAAATTAGAAAATAGAAAATTTGATATTGTTATTTGTATTGATAAATTTGCATATGATTTTGCTATTGATAATAAATCAAAACTTTTTAATAATAGTAAAATTATCTACTCTCAAACAGAAAATAAAAAAATCAATAATCCAAATGTTTATACAATTAGCTCTAATGTTGATGTAAAAGAGAATATAGAATTTATATATACAGTTATGAAAAAGTTAAAAAAATTATATGTAATAAATAGTTCACTAGAAAAAGAAAAAACAAATTTAGAAGTAGAAAAAGCATTAACAAAATTAAAAAAACGTTTTGAAATAGATTATATTGAGCACTCATCTATAAATCAACTAAAACAAAAGTTTAGTGTATATAAAAAAAATGAAGCTATTTTATTTGTAAAATTTTTAGAAGATAATGAATCTAATAGTATAAAAGATACAAATATTATTAGTTTTATAAAATCTTCACATATTCCTATTTTTGTTGTAGATGATTTATTTTTAAATAAAGGTGTAGTTGGAGGTAAGATTATCTCTTCAAATAAATTGGGAGAAAAAATTGCAACTTTATCTAAAGATATTTTAGATGATAAAGATGTGAAAAAGTTTTATAAATTAAAGTATGATTATAAGTTTGATAGTTTAGTTTTAAAAAAATATGCTATCAAACCATACTATTATTACAATAGTTATAAGATTGTAAATAAACCTCAAGACTTTTTTCAAAAACATAGAGACCTTTTTGAAATACTATTTTTACTTTTCCCTTTACTTTTATTATTAGTAATTGGGCTTTTACATAATATTTATTATAGAAAAAAGACAGAAAAACTACTTCAAGAGAGAATTGATTTTGATGATACTTTATTAAATGCTATTAAAAATCCAATTTTTTGGCAAAATAAAGATGAAAAAATAGTTGATTTCAATAATAAATTTAGTTCAATGTTGGGTATTTCTGAAGAGAAATTATATTATACAAGTCTAAAAAAATTAAGAAGTTATAAAAGAGCAAGAAGATTACTAGAAGCACTTGAAAAATATAATAAAAAAGAGAAAGATTCTTTATTTATGTTTGAAACAGAACAAAAAGAGAAGAAAATATATTTAATTAACCAAGCCAAGTTTAAAGATGAAAAATCACAAAGCTATGGAACTGTAACTATTTTAACTGATATTACAAAAGAAAAACAGATTGAAAAAGAGAAAGAAAGAAATCAAGAGTTTTTAATACAACAATCAAAACTTGCAGAAATTGGAGAGATATTCTCAGCAATTGCTCACCAATGGAAAGCTCCACTTCTTGAAATAACAACAATTGCTCAGGAGAGCTTTTATTCAAATGAAGATGATGATAAAGAAAGAGAGTCTTATGTAAAAGATATAATGACTCAAGTGAAATATATGAATGATACAATAAATGATTTTCAAGATTTTATAAAGCCTTCAAATAAAAAAACAAAGTTTGATATTCATGAGGCAATTACTTCTTTATTAAAAATTATAGACCATAATATTAGATTTAACTATATTGATGTAAATATAGATTTAAAAGAGAATACAAATGTTGCAGTTTATGGATATAGAAATGAATTTATGCAAAGTTTACTAAATATAATAAATAATGCAAAAGATGAATTAGTAAATAATGATTTCAAAAATAGAAAGATATATATAGAGATTTTTAATAAACAAAATAAATTATATGTAAATATAAAAGATAATGCAGGTGGAATAAGCACAAAAAATATAGAAACAATTTTTACTCCTTACTACTCTACAAAAAAAGATGGAAGTGGAATAGGTTTATATATGACAAAAGTTATAATAGAAGATAAGATGAATGGTAAAATAAGAGTAAAAAATACTAAAATTGGTGCGTGTTTTACTATAATATTGGAGCAGGGAAATGAAAATATTAGCACTAGAGGATAATGAAAGGCTTTTAAAGCTTATAAAAAGTTCTTTAGAAAAAGAAGGGTATGAAGTAGATTGTTTTTCAAATGGTGATGATGCTTTAGATGTATTAGAAAATGGTTATAACTGTTTTATACTTGATATAAATGTACCATCAATTGATGGACTAACATTATTAGAGTATATAAGAGCTAAATCATCTGATGTTCCAGTTCTTATTATAAGTTCAAATCATGATTTAGAAAAAATAGAGAAATCATATAAGTTTGGATGTAATGACTATATTAAAAAACCTTTTTATATTATTGAGTTAGTTGAAAAAGTAAAAAAGATGTGTAGTCCTAAATCTAATAAATTTGAATTATGCGAAAATACTGTATTTGATTTAAAAGAGCATAAGTTATATATTGATGGTGATGAGGTAGAACTTACTAAAAAAGAGATACTTTTTTTAGAACTATTTGCACAAAATCTTAATAAAATCGCAAGCTATGATGAAATGATTGATTATGTATGGCAAGGTGAAGAGACAAATCTTACAAATATAAGAGCAATGATAAAAAGACTTAGAAAAAAACTTCCTACTGATAGTATTGTTATTGTAAAAGGGATGGGATATTCATTAAATAAGAGTGCAAAATTTATATAAGAGGAAGAACCTCTTATATAAAAGTAAGATTTAGTATTTGATTTTTAAGTAGCACAAGTCCGCGTTTGCTAAATTAAAGAACTTAATACTAAAGCAAATTAAAAAAGCAAAGAGAAAATAGTTTCTCTTTAAACTTTCTTAGATAATTCCGTAGATTTTTGCTAGGATAAATCCTACAGTTGAAGCAGTACCTACTCCAATGATACCTGGGATAATGAAACTGTGATTGATAACAAATTTACCAATTCTTGTTGTACCAGATCTATCGAAACTAATAGCTGCTAAGTCACTTGGGTAAGTTGGTAAAATATAGTACCCATAACAAGCAGCAGCAAATGCAGCAATTACACCAGGATCAACACCAACAGATAATGCAATTGGAACAATCGCAGCTAATGCAGCACCTTGTGAGTTAACAAGTTTAGAAACAAAGATTAATACTAATGCATATGCCCATGGATATTGAGCAACAATCCCACCAAGTACTTCTTTGATATCACCAATGTGTGCACCAAACATAGTTTTAGTCATCCAAGCTACACCATATACCGCAATAAGTGCAACCATACCTGATTTAAATACTTCGTTACTTGAAATTGCAGAAGGTTTAACTTTAGCAACAACAAAGATAATAGCACCAGCTGTTAACATAAACATTTGAATAACATAAACCATAGATAGAGGTTTACCATGAATTACTGGTCTTAATTCTGGGAACGCACCTAAAATAGCAACTACCGCAATTGAAGCAAGGAAAATCCACATTGCATTCCATTGAGTTTGAGGTAATTTGTTATTTAATAATGTTTTATCTTCACCATAAATGTATTTTTTCATTTCTGGGTCTTTAATTTTTTCTTGGAATTCAGGATCATCTTCTAAGTTTTTACCTCTGAACATACTCCAGAAACCGATAACTAAAACACCACAGATAGCACCTGGAATTGTGATTGATAGTAATTGAACTAAGTCTAATTCTTTACCATTAATCATCGCATGACCTGATAACATTGCAACTAATGAAACAACTGCAACTGATACAGGAGATGTAATAATACCCATTTGAGCTGCAATTGTACTTGCTGCCATTGGTCTTTCTGGTCTTACCCCTTTTCTAATAGCAATGTCATAAATAATTGGTAACATTGTATATACTACGTGACCTGTACCACAAAGGAAAGTTAAAGTTAACGTAGTTAACGGAGCTAAGAATGTAATATGTTTAGGATGTTTTCTTAACAATTTTTCTGCTAATTGAAGCATAACATCTAATCCACCTGATGCTTGTAAAGTTGCACCAGCAGTAATAACTGCAAGCATTACTAACATAACTTTAATTGGAGGGTTACCTGGAGTCATCCCAAATCCAAAAACAAGTACAACAACACCGATACCACCGAATAAACCTAATGCTAAACCACCTTTTCTAGCACCAAGGAATAATACGGCCAAAACAATGATTAATTGAATTGTAAATTCCATAATTTGTCCTTTAATTTTACATATGTGAATATGTATTCATATTGGAATTGTATATGGCTAATATGTCATTAGTATGACAAATTGAAAAATTTATAAAATAATCAAACTTAATTTTAAAATTAATACTAAATTAAGATTTAGTATAATTAATATAGTATTGTGTATAATAATTACATGAGAAAGATTATTTTATTTTTATTTTTTATCAATATACATCTATTCGCATATTCTGTACTTATTATTAATTCATACCATAAAGGTTATCAATGGGGTGATAAAGTAATAAAAGGCTTAGAAGATGTTTTAGTTCAAAAAGATTATATTGATTTTAATATACTTTATATGGATTCAAAAAGAATATCTTCAAAAGAGTATTTTGACAGTTTAAAAAACTTATATAAAATTCAATTAAAAAATAGAAAATATGACTTAATAATTCCTATTGATAGATTTGCGTATGATTTTGTTGTTGAAAATTATCAAGACCTTTTTAAAAATGAGCCTATTTTAGCTGTTGGTATAGAGAAATTTTCCCATGAAAAAGTAAGGAAATATTCATTAGAAGATAAAGTATCTGCAATTTTAGAGAAAAGAGACCTCTTTGGTAATGTGGATATGATAGAAAAAAACTTTTATAATATAAAAAAACTATATATTATAAATGACAAAAGTATAAATGGAAAACATACAGAACCACTAATAGAAAATCTAATAAAAAATTTCAAAAATAGAATAAAATTAGAATATATAAAAGAAGATGATTTATCCTCTTTAAAAAATTATCCTTTTGAAATTGATAGTGCTGGGTTATTTATTAGATTTTATAAAAATAAAAATGGAAAATTAAATAAAAATAGTGAAATAATTAATTTTATAAAAAACTCAAAAATTCCTATATTTGTTACAGACTCCTTATTTGTTGGTAAAGGTGCAACAGGTGGAAAAATTGTAGATTTATATAAATTAGGAAAAGAATCAGGTGAAATGGCTTTAGAAATATTAGGTGGAGCTGAAGCTAGAATAACTACTTATAAAGAGTTTGAATACTTTTTTGATTATCAAAAGTTAAATGAGTTTTTACTTTCAATTGTAAATTTATCAGAGCCATATACTATTGTTCATAAAAAGAAAACATTCTTTGATAATTACAGAACACTTATTGATTTTGTTTTTACAATTTCTCCTTTATTGGTATTTTTAATTTTAGGATTGATTCATAATATATATAAAAGAAAGAGTTTAGAAAAAGATTTAAGAAAAAGAATTGAATTTGATGCAACAATGTTAAATGCAATTGATAGTCCAATTTTCTGGCAAGATGCTGAAGGTAGAATTGTTGATTCAAATAATACTTTTTGTAATTTACTAGAGTTATCTTCTGATTATTTATATGGAAGAAAGCTTATTGATTTAAAAGATAATCATAATGTAAAACAAATAGTAAGAATGATAAGTAATTACACTTTAAATAAAAACAATAATGAATTTAATTTTGTAGATAAAAATAATAATAAAAAAATCTACTTAATTAAACAGGCAAAATTTAAAGAACAAAAAATAAAATATGAAGGTTATGTGACTATTTTTACTGATATTACAAGGGAAAGAGAGATTATTTTAGAAAAGCAAAAAAATAGACAATTTGCTATTCAACAAAGTAAACTAGCTGAAATTGGTGAGATATTCTCTTCTATTGCACATCAATGGAAAACACCGTTAATTGAGATAACTGCAATTGCTCAAGAACTTTTTTATACAAGAAAATCAAAATCACAAAATATAAATGAAGATGATAGTTTTGTTAAAGATATTATGCAACAAGTAACTTATATGACTGATACTATCAATGAATTTCAAAAGTTTATTATGCCTTCAAATAAGAAAGTAGATTTTAATATTGAAGAAGCAATCGAAACAATGCTTGAAATAGTTAATCATAATTTAAAGTATAATAATATAAAAATGTCTTTGAATATTGAAGAGGGTACAAATTTAATTGTACATGGATATAAAAATGAAGTAATGCAGTCAATTTTAAATATAATAAATAATGCAAGGGATGCACTATTAAATAACTATTATAAAGATAGAAAAATTGAAATATCTCTTTTTAATGAAAAATCAGATTTAATTATAAAAATAATTGACAATGCAAAAGGCATAAATACAAAAAATATAAATAAAATTTTTGAACCATATTATACAACAAAAGAGAAAGGACATGGAATAGGCTTGTATATGACAAAAGTAATAATTGAAGATAAAATGAATGGTAAAATATCAGTTGAAAATGTAGAAAGGGGAGCTATGTTTACAATAAGGTTGGCACAAAGAAGATGAAAATACTACTTTTAGAAGATAACGAAAGATTGTCAAGTGTAATAAAATATGCTTTATTAGATGAAGGATACAGTGTAGATTGTTTTTTTGATGGTGATGATGCATTAGATTCTATTGGTAATGGATATGCTTGTTTTATTCTTGATATAAATGTACCTAACTCTGATGGAATATCAATTCTTGAATATATAAGATTAAATCATAGCAAAATTCCTGTTTTAATAATTAGTTCAAATCACGAGTTAGATAAAGTTAAAGAATCTTATGAAAAAGGTTGTGATGATTATTTAAAAAAACCATTTTATATTATTGAACTTCTTCAAAAAGTAAAAAAATTATGTGGAGATAGAAAACAGTTTTTAATTTTTGATGAAACTTGTAAATATAGCTTTATTGACCATAGATTATATAAAAATGAAGAAGAGATAGAATTAACTAAAAAAGAGATTTTATTTTTAGAATTATTTGCTAGAAATATCCATTTTGTAGCAACTTATGATCATATTGAGGAGTATGTTTGGGAAGGTGAAGATACAACACTTGCAAATATACGTTCTATGATAAAAAGATTAAGAAAAAAATTACCAACAGATAGTATAACAATTATTAAAGGAATAGGGTATTCTTTAAATAAAACAGTGAAGTTTATATAAGAGGGAAACTCCTCTTATATTTATTTATTTTTAAAATATCTTTTAGTCTCAGAAGCTACTACATTTGATAATAGTAATAATCCAATTAAGTTTGGAATAGCCATAAGTCCATTTGCAACATCTGAAAAGTTCCATACTAAATCAAGTTTTAGCATCGCTCCTATTAAAATAAAACTTACAAAAACGATTCTATATAGTCTTATAGATTTATGTCCAAATAGGTATTCAAATGCTCGTTCACCATAATATGACCAACCAAGAATAGTAGAATAACCAAAAAGTATAGTTGCAATTACAATTATTATTGCTCCTGTATCTCCTAAGAAAAATTCAAAACTTTTTAGTGTTAATTCTCCCGCATCAACTCCTTGTTGCCAAACTGGAGACATTAAAATAATAATTGCTGTAATAGTACAAACAATTATAGTATCAATGAATGTTTGTGTCATTGAAACTAAAGCTTGAGTTACTGGGTCTTTTGTTTTTGCTGCTGCTGCTGCAATTGGCGCAGAACCAAGTCCTGATTCATTCGAAAACACACCTCTAGCAAGACCATAACGTATGGCTGCTGCAACTGCTGCTCCTGCAAATCCTCCAGTAGCTGATATTGGATTTATTGCATGATAAAAAATAAGTGAAAATGCATTACCAACTTTATCTAAATTAGTAAAAATAATAGCAAATGCAGTTACTAAATAGATTGCAATCATAAATGGAATTAAAAAAGAAGTTGTTTTTCCAATTGATTTAATTCCTCCTAAAATTACAAAAGATGTAATAGTTAAAAGAATAATTCCAGTAACCCATGTAGGAACTGCAAATTGAGTATCTAAAGCTTTTGCTACTGCATTTGATTGTGACATATTCCCAATACCAAATGATGCTAAAATTGTAAATAAAGCAAATATCGCACCTAGTTTTGGTAAATTAGCACCCTTAGCAATATAATACATTGGACCACCCTTGAATCCATGTTTTCCTTCTTCTCTATATTTTACTGCTAAAATAGCTTCAGAATATTTTGTTGCCATACCAACTAAACCTGTTACCCACATCCAAAAAACTGCACCTGGTCCACCAAAAGATATGGCAGTTGCAACACCTACAATATTACCAATACCAACCGTTGCAGCAAGTGCTGTTGTTAGTGCTGAGAAGTGTGAAATATCACCTTTCGCACCTTTTTCTTTTACAAAAATAAGTCTTAAAGCATGCCCCAATGCCCAAAATTGCATCCCTTTTAATCTTATTGTTAAATATAATCCTGTACCAACCAGAAGCGTTAGCATAGGAACACCCCATACAAATGATGAGATTGATGAAATAACATTATTCAATGTTTCCATGACAAATTTCTCCTTTTAAGTCGTATTAAAATATCAAAAATTCAATTAAAATTAAGTGAGAATTCAAATTGTGTGTCTAAAAATAAAACTTAAGTAATTAAATTAGGGGTCTTTGATTAACCTTCTACTTAATATTTTTTTAGTATTATTCTTTCTTAATATAAGAAAGGAACTTCAAATGTTAGATTTAGCGATAATAGGAGGAGGGCCAGCAGGATTAACAGCTGGGTTATACTCAACAAGAGGTGGATTAAAAGACGTAGTAATGTTTGAAATGGGGATGCCAGGAGGACAAATTACTGGTAGTTCAGAAATAGAGAATTATCCAGGACAAGCAGAAGTTGTATCTGGATTAGATTTAATGCAATCATGGCCACAACAAGCTATGAAGTTTGGATTAAAACATGAAATGAAAAAAATATCTT
>NZ_PDKG01000014.1 GCF_004116725.1 Arcobacter sp. CECT 8986
GGTGGAAAAAGCGAAGTGGAAATACCCAGCTCCATTCCGAACCTGGAAGTCAAGCACTTCAGCGCTGATAATACTGCACCTTTCAGGTGTGGAAACGTAGGTCTCTGCCAGCTCTTGAGTTTATTTTTAGGCTTAGTTATTTATACTTTCTCAAGTGTCTTTAACTAAGCCTTTTTTTTTACACATTATTTCCCTTTATATTACTATTTTTATTGTTGTTTCTATTTATTTTTTATACTGTTCCTATTCTTATTTGCACACTTTCTATCCCTATTATATTTGCTTTATCATTTATTTAATGCTTTTATATACTTTATTTTTATCTAGATATTATGAATTAACATAGTATTAACTAAATTTTGATAAAATACTAAATATTAAATAAAGGAATATTATATGTTTTCATCTTTTAAACAAAAGATTATAGATTATGTTTTCACAGTATCAAAACAGCCTATATTATTAAAAGATTTATTAATTGCAAATTCACAATATAATGAAAAATTGCATGTTGATCCTGTAAGACTTGGTTTTAGATTAAAAGTTGGAAGAGCATATTTAGTTTATATACTATTTGTAATACTATTTCTTATACCTTTTACAGCTATTACACATAGGTTATTTGCTAATTTAGACCCTCATGTATCTATATTAGTTGCAATGTTATTAACAGCTGTAATTTTTATCTTTTTTAACTTTTTTAGAGTATGGCTAGTGGATGAAGTAGCATTAAGCCAAATTAAAAAAGGTTGGCAAGTTCATTTTCCTTTTTTCCCATATAAAGAGTATTCAAAAAAAATTGATAAAATTTATGAAAAAGCAAATAAACTTGAATTACCAAAAAAAGAGTTAGAAAAATATATATTAGATAATTTATCAGATTAATTATCTAATATTAGCTCTTTATCATATATTGCAGTTGCAGTAGTATTTCTCTGTTTTTTTAATTCCATATCTACATACTTACCTATAATATCTTGTTTTTTTACAAAAGCTAATGTTTGTTTCTTTTTATGAGGTCTATATTGATAAATAATAAATCCAGCTTCATTCATAGATAATCTAACAGGAGTAGCAACTGCATATGTAGTTATAATTGTATTTTCATATGATAAGTTAAATAATAGGTCAAAATACTCTTTTGTCCATAACTCTTTATTTACATCACTTGAAAAGGCATCTTGGTATATGATATCAAACTTTACATTTAAATTTTTTAAATATTCTCTTGCATTGCCTATATATATAGATATAGTGATATTTTCATCTTCATAATAGTATTTAGTACTTAATTCCTTAATAATATATGATAATTCTTTAAATTCATTAGGATAAGAAAAATCTTTTAATGAATCAATTAACTCTTTATTTAATTCAGGTGAATATATTTTAACTTTTGTTTTTAAATTATTCTTTTTTATATAATCTATAGTTGCAAGTGTATTGTAACCTATGCCAAAACATATATCTAAAATATTTAATTCTTCTTTATTTTTGTGAAATATAAAAGCAGGGATAACATGTTTTGTTAAGGTTTCAAAAATAGCACCATCTTTTATATTATGATAGTGCTGATTGTATTGGCTAGAAAAAAGTGTATTTGAGCCATCTTCTGTTTGAATAGAATTCATCTAACTATATTTCTAACTCTTTTAATTTCTCTTCTGGTAAGTATAACTCTTTATTTGACATTACACCTATTTCATTATCTAAAATATCTTGTGCAATTTGTTTTGCTTCATCAAGAGAGTGCATTTTATATGTACCACATTGGAATTTATTTAATTCTGGAATATCTTTTTGTGATTTAACTTTAAGTACATCTTCCATAGATTTTCTCCATGCAGTTGCAACTTCTTGCTCTGTTGGGTTTCCAAGTAAACTCATATAAAAACCAGTTCTACATCCCATTGGTGAAACATCAATAATCTCAACTTTATCTGAATTTAGGTGATTTCTAATAAATCCTGCAAAAAGATGTTCTAATGTGTGAATACCTTTTTCTCCAAGCATTTTTTCATTTGGAACACAGAATCTTAAATCAAATACTGTAATAACATCTCCTGATGGAGACTTCATTGTTTTTGCAACTCTAACAGCAGGTGCAGGCATAATTGTATGGTCAACTCTAAAACTATCTAATAATGGCATTATTTACCTTTCTATTTTAATTATTTGCAATTTTATCAAAAGAAAAGTAAATAGGTAATTAGTATATAAAATTAGAAGTAAAAGCTTATGCTTCTACTTCTTCTTTTTCTGTAGATGTTTCCACTTCATCAGAATAATCCATCATTGAATATCTTTGAAGTTGTCTATATCTATATTGTGAGTCTTCTTTATTTTTTTGTAATAAGAAGTCTGCATGTTCTGGATTTAGTTTTTTTAATGATTTATATCTTGTCTCTCTTAACAAGAACTCCTCGTATTTATCCCAATTTGGTTTTTTACCATATATTTTAATTGGATTTTCACCTTGTTTAATTTTTCTTGGGTCATATGTATAAATTGGCCAATAACCACAATCCGTTGCAAGTTGCCCTTGGTCAACTGAATTCATTAAACCACCTTGAATACCATGAGCAATACAAGGTGAATAACAAATTATTAAAGATGGACCATCATACTCTTCAGCTTCTTTCATTGCTTGAATAGCTTGTTTTTGATTTGCTTTTGAGTTAATCTGTGCAATATAAATATTTCCATATGTCATAGAAATATATCCCAAATCTTTTTTAGCATTAGGTTTACCATCATTTGTAAAATCTGCAATTGAACCAGCACGCGCAGCTTTAGAAGATTGACCTCCTGTATTAGAGTAAACTTCTGTATCAACTACCAAAATATTTACATCTTTCCCTGTTGATAGTACGTGGTCAAGACCACCATATCCTATATCATATGCCCAACCATCTCCACCAATCATCCATTGAGATTTTTTAACAATATATTTTTTTAATTTTAGTAACTCTTGAACACCATCTAACTCTTGATTTTGTTCTAATTGTGGTACAAGTTTATCTCTTATTTCTTGAGTTTTTGCTCCATTATTTCTATTTTCTAACCACTCTTTATATAATACTTTTAGTGGATTATTAACATTTGATAATGTATTGTGCATAATATTTGCAATTCTATTTCTAATTGTTTCTGTTGCAACATACATTCCATATCCAAATTCTGCATTATCTTCAAATAAAGAGTTTGCCCAAGCAGGACCTTCCCCTTTTGCATTTTTTGTATAAGGTGTTGAAGGTGCAGATGCAGAATAAATAGAAGAGCAACCAGTAGCATTTGCAATCATCATTCTATCACCAAATAATTGCGTAGCTAGGGTAATATAAGGAGTTTCCCCACACCCTGGACATGCTGAATGGTATTCAAATAAAGGTTGTGCAAATTGAGAATTTTTTACATTTGTTGGTTCTACTAAGTAATCTTTATATGTTACATCATTAAATAAATAATCTGCATTCTCTTGTTCTTGATTATCTTTTTCAACTTCAAAAGGTACCATTTGAAGTGATTTTTCTTTTGTTGGACAAATATCTACACAAATATTACAACCAGTACAGTCTAAAATTGATACTTGAATTTTATATTTTAAATTTTTATCTTTAAACTCTTTACCTTTTGCATCTAAAGCATGCTCTTTTACTCCAACAGGAGCATTATTATACTCTTCTTCATTCATTAAAAAAGGTCTAATTACTGCATGTGGACATTCAAATGCACATTGGTTACATTGAATACATGTATCCATATTCCATTTTGGAACCATTGTTGCAATACCTCTTTTTTCATATTTAGTAGAGCCATTTTCAAAAGTACCACATTCCATTCCTAAATCTATAATTGTAGATACTGGAATTTCATCACCTTTTGCTGCATTTACAACTTTTGCAAAGTCTTCTACAAAGAAAGAACCTTTATATTTAGAATCTAAAGTTAATGGTTCATTTTCTAAGTTAGACCACTCTTTTTTTATCTCTATTTTTTCTATTCCATCAGCTCCTGAATCAATAGCATGATAGTTCATCTTTACTATCTCTTCACCTTTATTTCCATAAGCTTTTAATGCATACTCTTTCATATAATCTTTTGCATTTTCATAAGGAATAATATTTGCTAATTTAAAAAATGCTGCTTGCATAATTGTATTTGTTCTATTTCCTAATCCAATATCTCTTGCTAATTTTGTTGCATTGATAATGTAGAAATTAATATTTTTATCTGCAAGTAATTTTTTTATTCTATTTGGAAGTTTACTTTCTATTTCATCTTTTGAGTGAATAGAGTTTAATAGAAATGTTCCATTCTCTTTAAGTTTATCTACAACCTCATATTGTTCTAAGTAAACCTCTTTTGAACATGCTACAAAACTTGGATTTGAAACTAAATATGTAGATCTAATTGGATTTTTACTAAATCTTAAATGTGATCTTGTATAACCACCACTTTTTTTAGAATCATATGCAAAATATGCTTGAGCATATAAATCTGTTTTATTACCAATAATTTTAACTGAGTTTTTATTTGCTCCTACTGTACCATCTGCTCCAAGTCCATAGAATAAACACTCATTTACATCTTCTACAACTGTGATATTTTCTTTTACATCAATTGAAGTATTTGTTACATCATCAATAATTCCAACAGTGAAGTTGTCTTTAGGTGAATTACTTGCTAAATTATCATAAAGTGCAATTATTTGATTAGGAGGAACGTCTTTTGAAGATAGTCCATATCTTCCTCCAATTATTTTAGGTTGTTGTTTTTGTCCATAAAATAGAGCTTTAACATCTAAAAATAGAGGTTCTCCTAAACTTCCTGGCTCTTTTGTTCTATCAATTACACAGATTCTTTGTGTTGTTAATGGTAATGCATCCATAAAATATTTTGCACTAAATGGTCTATATAAATGAACACTTAAAAGTCCAATTTTTCTATTCTCTTTTTTTCTTAAATAGTCAATTGTTTCTCTTATTGTTTCTGTTACAGAACCCATAGCAACAATAATATCTGTTGCATTTTCATCACCATAATATGTAAAAGGAGCATAATTTCTACCAGTAACTTCAGAAATTTTTTTCATATAGTCATTAACTATATCAGGAAGTGCATTATAATATTTATTTGCTGCTTCTCTTCCTTGAAAATATATATCATCATTTTGAGCAGTTCCTCTTGTAATTGGAGATTCAGGATTTAAAGATGTATCTCTAAATTTCTGAACTGCATCATAATCAATTAGTTTGTCAAACTCTTCATAAGGCATTACTTCAATTTTATTTATTTCATGTGAAGTTCTAAATCCATCAAAAAAGTGTAAAAAAGGAACTCTTCCTTTTATTGCACTCAAATGAGCTACTCCTGCTAAATCCATAACTTCTTGTACAGAACCAGTTGCAAACATTGCAAAACCAGTTGCTCTTGTACTCATTACGTCTTGGTGGTCACCAAAGATAGATAATGCATGTGTGGCAAGAGCTCTTGCACTAACATGAATAACACCAGGTAATAATTGCCCAGCAACTTTATACATATTTGGTATTTTTAATAGTAGTCCTTGAGAGGCTGTGAATGTAGTTGTTAGTGCACCTGCTTGAAGTGAACCATGAAAAGTACCAGCAGCACCTGCTTCACTTTGCATTTCAACTACTTTAACAGTTGAACCAAAAAGGTTCGTCTTTCCTTGAGTTGCCCACTTTTCAGTTAAGTCACCCATTTGAGAAGAGGGTGTAATAGGATAAACTCCTGCAACTTCTGTGAAAGCATAAGACACATATGCAGCAGCTTCATTCCCATCCATAGTAGCAAACTGTTTTGTCATTATCTATCCTTATAATTCAAGTATTTTTATAGATAATAATTAAATATAGCTTAACAAAGTATTAACTCTTTTTATAATAAGTTAATATTTATAACGATGGGTTAGTTATGTCCTTTATTAGGTTTACAGCATCTAATGAATCTTGAACAATAAAGCCAGAATACTCTTTTAAACTATCTTCGTTGGCATATCCACATAGTACTCCAACACAATTTACCCCAGCACTATTTGCACAAATTAAATCAAGTTTTGTATCTCCAATCATCCATACTTTATGTTTTGTTTCATCATAGTTCATTAAATCTAATGTTTTTAAAATTGGCTCTGGATGTGGCTTTGGATTCTCAACATCTTCTCTTCCTGTAATAAACTCAAAGTAGTCTAATATATCAAGATGTTCTAATAATGGTTTAGTATATTTTGCTGTTTTTGTTGTAACAATTGATAACCTTGCAAAAGAAGAAGCAATTTTAAGAGTCTCTTTTACATTATCAAGTAGTAGTGTTTTCTCTTTTGAGATATCTTTATATTTTTCTTTATATGCATCTACAAAATCCCAAACTTGTTCTTCATCAACACCTAAATCTTTGTACATGATATCTAAAGGGTAACCTATTAAATCTTTTATATCTTCATCTTTACCTTTAAAATCAAAATCTAGTTGTTTAAAAGTGTGTTTGAATGATGTAATTATAGCTTCAGTTGAATCTATAAGTGTTCCATCTAAATCAAATAGTAAAATATTGTTTTCTTTCAAATTGTTCCTTTTATTTTTCCCATTCTATTTGGTTATGCATTATACCTAAAAATGTAGGTTTTATGTGCTTAATTTTTTTATTTACTACGGTTATTGAATTTGGTATATATAAAAATAGATATGGAGTATCATTTGCTATTTGTGCAAATATTTCTTTATAAATTTGTGCAAACTTTTCTCTATTTATAGTTCTTGCACCTTCTTCTATTAAATTATCAACTTTTTTATTACTATAATGAACTAAATTAAATCCACCCATTCTTTGTGAATTGCTATGCCATAAAGGATAAGCATCTGGAGCTAAAGTAGTTGACCAACCTAATAAAACAGCTTCAAATTTTTTAGGAAGTACAACCGTATTTAAAAATGCTTGCCACTCTAAAACTCTTATTTTTACATTTACCCCAGCTTTTTTAAGTTGATGTTGAATTATTTGGGCTGCATTAATTCTTATTTCATTACCTGTGTTTGTTGTAAGTTCAAACTCTAAAGGGTTATTTTTGTCATAACCAGCTTGTTTTAATAACTCTTTTGCTTTTTTTATATTTTGTTTTGGTGATTTAATTTTGTCATTATAAACAAAACTTCCAGGTAGAAATGGTCCATTACAAACTTTACCATGTCCAAAAAATAAAATATCAACTAATTGCTGTCTATTTATTGCTAAAGATAAAGCTTTTCTTACTTTTATATCTTTAAATTTTTCATTTTTTAAATTTAATCCTACATAATCATAAGAAAAAGATTGGGACTCTATTATTTTATAATTATCTAAAAATTTTTTATCTATTTGTCTATCTATTTGAAGTGCAGTTAAAGAAGAGACATCAAGTTGATTTTGTTTTAGCATTAAAAAAGATGTAGTTGTGTCTGGGTAAAATTTATATTGAATTTTATCAATTTTTGGTCTACCTTCAAAATAGCTATTATTAGCTTTTAATGTAATATCTGAAGAGTTTTTGAAATTTTCTAAAATATATGGACCTGTTCCAATTGGATGTTTGTTGAATTTACTTGTCATTAGATTTTTTTCATCTTTTAAAATATGATAAGGAAGTAATCCAACTAACCAAATCTCTAAAGCTTTAAAATAAGGCTCTTTATATTTTATTTCAATTGTGTATTTATCTAAGGCTTTTACACTTTTTACTTTGTCGTAATTTGATTTAAATGATATATATATTTTTGGATTGATTATTGTATTATATGTAAAAAGTACATCTTTTGCAGTAACCTCTTTTTTATCTTGCCATAATACATTTTTTTTAAGTTTAATAATTAAAGTTGTTTTATCTGTAAATTTAAATGATTTTGCAATATCTGGAACAATATTCCCATCTTTATCATATTTTAGTAAACCATTGAATATCCATTGTGATATCTCTGTACTTGCAGTATCATTTGCTAAAATGGGATTTATTCTACTAGGACTTGAACTAATAGATAAATTTAGTGTACTTGCAATTAAAAAGTTAGTAATTAAAAAAAAGAGTAAGATTGTTTTTTTCATATATTATTGTAGTGTTTTTTTATAAAAAAATAGATAAAAAAAAAGGAAGCAAAATTTGCTTCCTTTGATAATACTGGAATTGTTGTAATCGACAAAAGCCAAAAATGTTTTGTACTGATTATCTTTTTGAGAACTGAGTTGATTTTCTCGCTTTTTTTCTTCCGTATTTTTTTCTTTCAACGCTTCTTGCATCTCTTGTTAATAATCCGTAAGGTTTAAGAATTGCTCTGAATTGCTCATCATAAGCAACTAATGCTCTAGAAATACCATGTCTAATAGCATCAGCTTGTGCAGAATATCCTCCACCTAAAGATTTAACTACAAGGTTTACAGAAGTTTCTTGTTTAGATACTTCTAGTGGTTGCATAACTCTTTTTTTAATTGACTCAAGACCACCTAACCACTCATCTAAAGATTGACCATTAATTGTAAGTTGACCATTACCACTTTCAAGCCATACTTTTGCTACAGCTGTTTTTCTTCTTCCTGTTGCGTAAACTTTTGCCATTAGTCTTATCCTTTAATTTGCGCAGTGTGAGGGTGCTCAGAACCTGCATATACTTTTAATTTTTTTAACATTTCTTTACCAAGTTTAGTTTTTGGTAGCATACCTCTAGCAGCTAATTTAAATAACTTCTCAGGGTTTTTTTCAAACATTTCAGACATTCTGTGAGTTTTTGTACTACCAAAATATCCTGAGTGAGTATAATAATTTTTAGTTTCTAGTTTTGTTCCAGAAAATTTTGCTTTAGAAGCATTAATAATTACAACATAATCTCCACAATCTACGTGAGGAGTATAAGAAGGTTTATGTTTACCTCTTAAGATAGTAGCAACTTCAGTAATAATTCTACCAAATACTTTATCAGTTGCATCTACTACTACCCAATCTCTCTCGATTTCGTTAGCTTTTGCCATTTGAGTAAATTTCATTTATTTCTCCGATTTGATTAATGAGGTGAAATAATAGTCAAATAAAGCTTAATTAATACTTAAATTAAGTAATTTTTAATATTTTATTATAAATTCTGATCCTTCATGTATTTTACTTTTCACTTCTAGTTTAAAATTATGTAATGAAAGTATAGAATGGACAATAAAAAGACCTAATCCAAGAGAGTTATTCCATCCATTTTTTGATACACGATAAAACTTTTTATTTATTTTACTTAACTCATTTTCTTCAATACCAATACCTTTATCAATTATACTAATATGAGTACTTGTAATTTTTACTTTTACATCATTTTCTGAATATTTTAAAGCGTTTTCAATTAAGTTTGTAATAACCATCTCCATTAGTGTCTCATCAACATCTAAAATTACATCTTCACCTTCAATTGAAACTTCATGGTCTTTATATTTATCTTTTAAATCTGATATTACTCTTTTGCAGATATTTATCATTGAGCATTTAGTAAAAGTAGTTTGTTGTTTACCTTCTTCTAATTTTAATGATAATCTTAATTTATCAATTATTTGAGTCATTTTATTACCATTTGATTGAATTTTATTTAAAAATTTCTCTTTCATCGAATCAGGTAAATCAGGATCTGCTAATAGTGTTTCACTATATCCAGAAATAATTGCAATAGGATTTTTAAATTCATGAGATATTGCAGAAATAATCTCATCTTTTTGTCTATTTGCAAGCTTTAATTTAGCTGTTTGTTTGGCTTTTTGTCTCTCTTTTTTTGAAAGTTTTTGAGCAACTTTATTTAAAAGTTTTGCAATTTTATCAAACTCTTGCGTATATGTAGAACTAATTTCATAGTTGATTTTTTTATCACTTAAATCAATAAGATATTTTAATATTGAATCAGTCTCATTTTTTATTTTTATACTAACAAAATATGTTACGATAAATGCAAGAATTAAAAATATTGTAATGATGGCAATTACATGTAGTGATAACTTAATAAAGTTCTTTTGTATCTTATCTGTGTAGTCTGCAAGTCTAATGTAATAAATAGCATTTTGTAGTTTTACTTTTTTTGCTACATATAATAGCTCTTTGTCTAATGTTTTTGAGTATCTTATAATCTTACCTACACCATCATATTTAGCATGAATAATTTCATATCTATTTTTGTGGTTTTCCATTTTTGATTTATCTCTATCACTCTCTACAATTACTACACCATCTTCATTTATTATTGTGATTCTTAAGTTAGTTCTTTTTTTGAACTCTTTTACAACTTTTTGAATATCAGTAATATTGTGTAAGACTAAAGATATTGAATCTATATTTTGAGATAAATTCTTCTCAATTTGGTCCATGTATATATTTTTAGACCAAAAATATGTAGTAAAACTAATACTTAAAAAAATTAAAACAAATATAATTCCATATATTCTAAGAAAAAGTTGATGTATTTTTAACAAAAGATATATCCTTCACCTCTAATTGATTTTATATACTCTTTAGTTGAGTCTGGATCAATTTTTGCTTTTAATCTTTTAATAGCAACATTTACAGTTTTTAACTTTTTATCAAAAGAGTCTTCCCAAACAGAGTTTAATAGATGTTCTCTTGATAGTAATATATCTTTGTTTTTAATAAACTCTAAAAGTAAGTCATGTTCAAGGTGTGTTAATTCAACAGGCTCATCTTCTATATAAAAACGTTTGTTATTAGCTTTATATATAATATCTCTTACTTTTAAAATCTCAACTTCTTTAGATGTTCTTTTTAATACAGCTTTTACTCTTGCTACTAACTCTTTTAAGTTAAAAGGTTTAGTAATATAATCATCTGCATGACTGTCAAAACCTTCTAAAATATCTTCATCTTTATCTTTTGCTGTTACATAAATAACTGGGTTGTTATAACCTTTTGATTTTAATTCATTTACAAAAGTTGCACCATCAATTCCTGGAAGATTTCTATCCATTAATATTAAATCTACTTTTTCTTCATCTAATATTTGATTTAAAACAGGATTTATATTTAAACATCCAATAGTCTCAAAACCAGCTTTTTGTAAAGTATATTCTAAAAGTTCTAAGATATCTTCTTCATCTTCAACTATTAATATTAATTTACTTTTCATCTTTTTCCTCTTTTAAATCTTCTATAAACTCTTTTTTACCTGGTGAGTATTTTATAGCAAGTATTCTAAATATAAAGAAAACCATAATTACAACTAATAAAAACAGAATAGTAAAATAATCTTTTTGTGCTTTTGATGTATAAATTACAACATCTCTAATTAAAAAGATAATAAAAATATCTATAACAAATCTAAGTCTTAATTTCTCTTTTTTTATAAAATCAGAAATCATCTTCATAACTTCAATTATTACAATAAATTCTAACATTAAAACAATTGTTTTTTGAAAATCTAAATTTGCAACCAAAATAATTATAAAGATAACTAATGCTGCTAGAAACTCATAATTGTTTTCAAAATAGTTTTTAATTTTTCTTATAGCTTTTTTCATATGTTATTGGTCTAACTCTCCACCTATGTGAGCAAATATTATTAAATTTGCAATACTTGATGCTCTATCTGCACATTTTTCTAATCTTCTTAAACTACTTAATAAATTAAAATAGTCTTTTGAAAGTTCATAGTTATTACTTATTAATTTTAAAATATTTTTTTCTACCATTGCGTATAAATCATCTGTTTTACTCTCTTCTACTAATACTTTATTAAATGACTCTTCTATAATTTTTTCATTGTGTTCATCTAACATGGCAAGAGTAATTTCAAGTGCATTTACAGCAGCTTTTTGTAAAGGAATAGCATATTCTAAAATTGTTGCTTCATCTAACTCTTCTGAAAAAGACTTTCTAAATGTTTTTATAAAAGTCTTTGAATTAGAACCAGCTCTTACTAATTCGTTTGTAATCTTTAAATAAGAAACCATCTCTCTTAAGTCTTTTGCTTCTGGCGAATATAAAGCAAGTGTTGCAACAATCATATTATCAATTTCATTTGATCTTGATACTAATTTTTTTAATGATAAATCAATATCTTTTAATAGTGAAATATCATGGTCTTTTAAAGCTTTTAATGAGATTTTATTTGCTTCTAAAACAATTTTTCCAATCTGCTTTATCTCATTTCTAATAATCTCTACTCTCTCTTCGTAAGTTTTTAGCATTATCCAAATCTCCCTGTAATGTAATCTTCTGTTTTTTTATTGTTTGGGTTTACAAATATAGTCTCTGTTTCATCATACTCTATAAGTTTTCCAAGATGAAAAAATGCAGTATAATCTGCAACTCTTGCTGCTTGTTGCATATTATGAGTTACTGTTATAATCGTATAGTCTTGTTTTAACTCTAACATTAAAGCTTCTATTTTTTCTGTTGAAATTGGATCTAATGCAGAAGTTGGCTCATCCATTAAAATTACATCAGGTTTTACAGCAATTGTTCTTGCAATACATAATCTTTGTTGTTGTCCACCAGATAGTGAAGTTCCTGGTTCATTTAATTTATCTTTTACTTCATCCCAAAGACCAGATTTTTTAAGTGATATTTCTACAAGCTCATCACACTCTTTTCCTTTTTTTACTAAACCATGCTTTAATGGAGCATAAGCAACATTGTCATAAATAGATTTAGGAAAAGGATTTGGTTGCTGAAATACCATTCCAATTTTTTTTCTTACACTAACTTCATCAACATCTTTGTCATAAATATTTTTCTCATCAATAATAATACCACCATCAATTTTTACATTAGAGATGAGGTCATTCATTCTATTTAGGCATCTCAAAAATGTAGATTTACCACAACCAGATGGACCAATTAGTGCAGTGATTTTATTTTTATATAAATCAACATCAATATTGTGTAAAGCGTGGTTTTCTCCATACCAAAGATTTAATGAATCAATATGTATTTTTACTTCTTCTTGTTTTTTTTCTATACTCATTTTTCCTACCATTTAACTTCAAATTTTTTTCTTAGATATATTGCAAGTGCATTAAGGAATATTAAAATACTTAATAACACTATAATTCCTGCGGCTGTTTTTTCTACATACATTCTTTCTGGCATTCCTGCCCATGTAAATATTTGTGCTGGCATAACTGTTGCAGCTTGTGTAACCATTGATGGTGCATCAGGAATAAATGCAATCATTCCCACAATAATAAGTGGAGCTGTTTCTCCCATAGCTTGAGCAAGTCCAATAATTGAACCTGTCATAATTCCAGGAAAGGCTAAAGGTAATACATGGTCTTTTGTTACTTGAATTTTTGTAAGTCCTAATCCATATCCAGCTTGTCTTATAGAATCAGGAACACTTCTTAATGCAGCTCTTGAACTTACAATTATTATAGGAAGTGTCATCAATGCAAGTGTTAAACCTCCAACTAAAGGAGAACTTCTTGGTAAACCAAATAAATTAATAAATATTGATAATCCTAAAAGACCAAATAATATTGAAGGAATTGCAGCAAGATTATTTATATTTACTTCAATTATTTGAGTAAATTTATTATCTTCTGCAAACTCCTCTAAATAAATTGCTGTCATAACACCAATAGGAAAAGCTACTAGCATTGTTATTATTAATGTCAAAATTGAACCAACCATCGCTGATTTTAATCCTGCATATTCTGGTGTTTTAGAATCTCCATTTGTAAAGAAAATTTTGTTAAATTTTAATTGAACATCACCAAATGCTTTCATATCATCAACTAAAGCTCTATCTTTTCTTTTTAATTTATAATAATGACCTTTTAAATATTGATCAACTTGGTCATCAGCTAAAACCCAAGTTTTTATGGTTTTGCCTAAAAGTGTTGGGTCTTTTTTTATCATATTTGGAACTTCTCTTATCCATGCTCTTGAAACAATATTTCTATATTGTCTATCTACAGATTTTCTATAGTTTTTAATTGATTCATTTGAATAATGAACATCTACATGTAAATAAGTTTGTTTAAAAGCTGGCATACCTTTTGAAACAATATCCGTTAAAAAAAATGCTAAAAATGCAATAGAAAAGATTAAAGATGCTAAAGTAAATGCTTTAAATCTTTTTGCACTTTTATGTCTTTTTTTTAGTGTTGCATCATAAAAAGGGTTATTGTTTTTATCTTTTTTGTTCTTTAAAATCATAATGTATTCACTTTATATTTTTCTTTGAATTTTTTTATCATTACTAATGAAATTATGTTAAGTAATAAAGTAACAACAAATAAAACAAGTCCTAATGCAAATGCTGAAAGAGTTGCTGGTGAATTAAAAGCTTGGTCTCCAACTAAAGAATCAACAATTCTAACTGTTACTGTTGTCATATCTTCTAAAGGATTAAAAGATAAATTTGGTCTAAGTCCAGCTGCCATCACAACAATCATAGTTTCACCTAAAGCTTTTGATAATCCAAGTAATGTTGCAGATATAATTCCAGGCATAGCAGAAGGTAAAACTATATTTTTTATAGTTTCTCCTTGAGTTAATCCTAGTCCTAAAGATGCTTTTCTTTGACTGTCTGGAACAGCTCTTATTACATCATCACTTAATGAAGATATAACAGGAATAATCATAATTCCCATAACTATTCCTGAAGCAAGTGCAGAGTTAAAAGAGGCTTCTAAACCAACTGATGAAGCCAGTTTTACAACAAAAGGTGCAACTGTAATTGCTGCAAAAAATCCATACACAACAGTAGGAATTCCTGCAAGTATTTCTAGTAGAGGTTTTAAAGCATTTCTTAAATTTGTAGATGCATATTCACTCATATAAATTGCACTTCCTAATCCAATTGGAATAGCAACTGACATTGCAATAATAGTGATTACAAAAGTTCCAGCAAAAATTGGAACAGCACCAAATTTACTACCTATTATTCCTGGTGACCATTCAGTTCCTGTAATAAAGTACCAAAAACTTCTTAGGTGGAAAAATTCTATTGCTTCAAACAAAATTGAAAAGAGAATTCCAAAAGTAGTTAAAATAGATATAATAGAAGCTATGATTAAAAGTGCTTTTATTATCTTTTCTTTTAACTCTCTTGACCTATTTCTTGTCTCAAAGGGTGTCAATACTTAAACCTTTATTTATTAAATTTTTACAATTTTATAAAATAATGGTTACAAGAAGGTTACATCAAAACTGAACTACCTAATGGAATATCCATCTGTTTAGAGGCTTTTTTTATTTTACCAAGTATACTATCAAGATTTTTTGCATTTGAATGTGGTGATATTTCTACAATAGCAGATGAGACACTAAGTAGATTAAACTCTCTTACTACTCCAAATCTATCTTTTGTTTTTATATATCCATTTTGAATATCTTCTTCATCATACAAACTGCTTACACTATCTTTAAAAAGTTTTTGAATCTCATCTATTTTTTTATAAACCTCTTCATAAGATAGATTTTTATATCCAACAAAAAAATCATCACCACCAATATGCGCGATTAAGGAACTTTTATTTAACTCTTTTTGTAGTAGTTCTGAAAATATTAAAATAGCTCTATCTCCTTGTCTAAAACCATAATAATCATTGAAAGGTTTAAAATCATTAAAATCAAAATAGACCATATGTGTTATGTCATCTTTTTTAAAACTATCTTGAATAAATTTTTCAATTTGATTATTTCCTGGAAGCTTTGTTAGTGGATTTTGATTTTGTGCAATTTCGATATTTCTTTTATAAGATAAAGATAGAAGATTATTTACATTAATAAATCCTAAATAACAATTATCTTTTGTTACAAAGATTCCTTTTGATTCATTACCTCTTAAATTAAACATCTCTAATGTTTTATCAATACCCCAAGATACTTCAATAGATAAAGATGATTTTATATATGAGCTTAATTTTGAACTAAAAGATTTATTTTGTGCAAGTGATATTCCATATTGAGAGTATGATAGTTTTTTTATATCTACTTCATAAATTACTCCTACAAGTGCATTGTCTTCATCTATAATAGGAACAAATGTATTTGTTGGATACTCTTTAAAATATAAAAATAAATCATACAAAGAGGCATTTATACTTAAAGGTTCAATAAATTGAATATATTTTTGCTCTATTATATTATTTGTATGTTGTCTTTTGTCATTTTTAAACAAATTAGGAATATTTTCATATGAACTTTGTATATCTAAGATATTTAAAGATGGTTTTGCAATCAAAAAACCTTGAATAAAATCAATATTTATATCCTTACAAGTATAATATTCTGCAATATCTTCAATTCCTTCGGCTATTACTTTTATCCCCATTACATGAGCCATATCTACAATTGAAGAACAAAAAAGTTTTTTTCTTGAATCTTTATTTATATTTCTAATAAAAAATCTATCTAGCTTGATATAGTGAGCTTCACTTAAATATAATAACTCTAATCCTGAAATTCCAGTTCCAAAATCATCAATTGCAATATGAAAACCTTCATTCTTATAATTATTTAGGATTTTATTTATCATCAATTTATTTTGCATTGTTCCATTTTCTGTTATTTCAAAACAAATTGATTCTTCTTTTATATTTAACTCTTTTAGAATTAAAGATGTATTTCCTTCTTTAAAATCAGGCATAAAAAGAAGTCTATTATCTAAATTATAAAAAAGTTTTAAATTCTCTATTTTTATATGATTGAATTTTTCAAATGCTTTTTTTCTTAAAATCAAGTCAACTTTATATAAAACTTGTTTATCAAAAAAATTATCAAACAAATCAGGAATGGTTTTAAATCCTAAATTTTGATATCCTCTTATTAATGCTTCAACAGCATAAATTTTACCAGTTCTTGTATTTACAATGGGTTGAAATGCATAATCTAGTTTATCTACAAGTAAATATAATTCTTGATTTTCATCTATTTTGGCAGTGGACATTTATAGCCTTTAGTAGTTATATATATAGATCTTTGATTATCTGTTCGCGTAAATAATAAAAGACCTACATATATAGCCTAAAAAGAGGGAAAACCTCTTTTTATTTTAATGTATCAAGTGAAACTTTTTCTCTTTTTTCTACTGATGCTCTAATTGCATCTCTTCTATCTTTTGGTAAAGCAATTAAACCAATTTCACCTAAAATACCATCATTCCCAATCATAGTATCACTCATAAATAAATTGATGTACTCTTTCATAGCAGGAACATCTTTTTCATGTGAGTTTTTAATATAAAAATATAATGACCTAGAAATTGGATATTCTCCTGAAGATATTGCATCTGGAGTTGGCATAATACCATTTACTTTTGCACCAATTAATTTATCTTCATTTTCAGCTAAAAATGAGTAACCAAATATACCAAATGCATTTTTGTTTTTTGTAAGTTTTTGAACTATGATATTATCATTTTCACCCGATGGAACATATACCCCATCTTGTCTGATTTTATGATATTTTTTATATGCTTTATATTTATTCTTGTCTTTATTATATAAAGATGTATACTCTGGCATTTTTTTGAAAGTAGCTTTTAATACCATATCTTCAAAAGCATCTCTTGTTCCAGATGATTTAGGAGGTCCATATACAATTATTTCTCTATTTGGAAGTGAAGGGTCAATTTCAGACCATTTTTTATAAGGATTATCAATTAATTTTCCATTTTTACCTGGAACTTCTGCTGCAACAGCTAAAGCTAATTGTTTTTTAGTAACAGAAAATGGTTTGTTAACATTAGATTGTGCAAATGCAATACCATCAAATCCAATTACAGCTTCTGTAATACTAGTAACACCATTTTTCTCACACATTTTGAACTCTTTTGCTTTCATTCTTCTTGAAGCATTAGTAATATCTGGTGTATTTAAATCATTACCTGCACAAAATAGTTTAAGTCCTCCTCCTGAACCAGTTGATTCAACCACAGGTGTTGGATAGTTTGATGTAGCACCTAACTCTTCTGCAACTGCTGAAGCAAATGGATAAACAGTTGATGAACCTACCATTTTAATTTGATCTCTTGCACTAAGACTAACTGTTAATGCTGCACTTGCTAATAGGGCAAATGTAGTTTTTCTAATTGTCATATTTATCTCTCCATAAAAGTTTGATAAAGAAATTGTATAACTAGTTGATTACATTTTGGTTACTATTTTAAAGGGTGCTTAAATAAGGAATAATATTTTAGTGTAATAGAAATAAGGACAATTAAATGTCGCTTATTTCGATAAGTTTTGCTTGATAATCAGCAATTAATGGATCAATGATTTCATCAAATAATCCATCATTCATTATGTATTCAAGTCTATAAAGTGTAAGGTTAATTCTGTGGTCTGAAATTCTATTTTGTGGATAGTTATATGTTCTAATTCTTCCACTTCTATCTCCAGTACCTACTTGGGCTTTTCTTTCTGCACCTTCTTGAGCCATTTGTTCTTGCATTTGCAAATCATAAAGTCTTGCTTTAAGAACTTTCATGGCTTTTTCTTTATTTTTATGTTGTGATTTTTGGTCTTGGTTAGTTACCACGATTCCACTTGGAAGGTGAGTAATTCTAACTGCACTATCTGTAGTATTTACAGATTGTCCTCCACAACCACTTGATCTCATAACATCTATTTTTAAATCGTTAGGATTAATGTCTACTTCAATATCATCAACTTCTGGCATTACTGCTACAGTTATTGCTGAAGTATGAACTCTTCCTTGTGATTCAGTTGCAGGTACTCTTTGAACTCTATGTGTACCACCTTCAAATTTTAATTTACTGTAAGCGTGGTCACCTTTTACAAGTAATACAAGTTCTTTGTATCCCCCAGCTTCACTCTCACTTGAGTTCATAATTTCAACTTTCCAGCCATTGTTTTCTGCATATCTTAAGTAACCTCTAAAAAGGTCACCAACAAATATTGCAGCTTCATCACCACCAGTTCCTGCTCTAAGTTCTAAATAGATGTTTTTGTCATCATTTGGATCTTTAGGAATCATAAGAACTTTTATTTCTTCTTCAAGTTGTGGTTTTTTTGTTTCAAGATCTTTTAATTCTTCTTTTGCAAGTTCACCTAATTCAGGATCCTCTAAAAGAATTTTATTTTCTTCAATATCTCTAACAGTTTGAATATATTCTTTGGCTTTGTTAACAATTTGCTCTATTGATGATTGCTCTTTTGATAGATCTGTCATTTTTTTTATGTCAGATGTAATATCTGGTGAGATTAACAGCTTGTTAATCTCTTCATATCTATCAATAAAAGGCTGTAGTTTATCTTCTAACATTATTATTTATTTACATTAACTATACAAGAATTATAATGCGTTAACTTTAACTTGTAATCTACTAACTTTTCTAGCAGCATTACCTTTTTTAAGAACACCTTTACTTACGCAGTGGTGAATATATTTATTTGCAGATTTAACCGCTTCAGAAGCTTTTTCTTTGTCATTTGCTTCAACTGCAGATAATACATCTTTTGTTAAGTTTTTGATTCTAGTTTTGTAGAATCTATTTCTTTCTGTTCTAATTTTTGTTTGTCTAGCTCTTTTTTCAGCAGATTTATGATTTGCCATTTTATTTTAACCTCTTTGTAAAAAATTTAAGGGTAGAATATTACCTAAAATAACTTTAAATTAAGTTTAAATTTAGGAAGGTTTAATGAAACTATTTGGAACTGACGGTGTTAGAGGAAAAGCAGGTGAATTTTTAGATTCGATAACTACAATGAAACTTGCAATGGCTGCAGGAATCTATTTTAGAAAACATTCAACAACAAATAAAATATTAGTGGGAAAAGATACAAGAAAAAGTGGATATATGATTGAAAATGCTTTAGTATCGGGTCTTACAGCAGTTGGATATGATGTTATTCAAATTGGACCAATGCCAACACCTGCAATAGCATATTTAACTGAAAGTATGAGATGTGATGCAGGAATTATGATAAGTGCTTCCCATAACCCTTATGATGATAATGGAATAAAATTCTTTGATAATCATGGAAATAAATTAAATTCAAAATGTGAAAAAGAGATAGAAAAAATATTTGCTGACAAAGATTATATAGCTTCTCAACAAAAAATTGGAAAAGAAATTGGCTCATCAAAAAGAATTGATGACGTAATTGGAAGATATATAGTATCAATAAAAAGTTCATTTCCTAAAGATTTAACACTTCAAGGACAAAGAATTGTACTTGATTGTGCAAATGGAGCAGCATATAAAGTAGGACCAACAATTTTAGAAGAGTTAGGTGCAGAAGTTATTACGATAAATAATAAACCTAATGGATATAATATAAATGATGATTGCGGTGCTTTACATCCTAAAAATGTTGGGAAAATGGTACTTGAAACTAGAGCTGATTTAGGAATTGCATTAGATGGAGATGCAGATAGATTAGTAATTATTGATGAAACTGGTACTGTTGTATCTGGTGATAAATTACTTGGAGCTTTATGTACTTACTTACAAGATGAGAAACATTTAGTTGGTGATGCTTGTGTTGCTACTGTTATGAGTAATCAAGCTTTAGAAGATTATTTAAAATCTAAAAAATTACAACTAATTAGAACTGATGTTGGTGATAAAAATGTTTTAGAAGGTATGAAAAAACACAATGTTAATTTTGGTGGAGAACAAAGTGGACATATTATTTTTTCAGATGTTGCTAAAACAGGTGATGGATTAGCTTCAGCACTTCAAGTATTAGCTCTAATTGTTAGAACTGGTAAAAAAGCAAGTGAAATTTTAAATCCATTTGAACTCTATCCTCAAGTATTAGAAAATATTATTGTAAGTGAGAAAAAACCATTAGAAGAGATAGATGGTTTAAAAAAACTTCAAGATGAGATAAAAAAATTAGGAATGAGAGATTTAATTAGATACTCAGGAACTGAAAAGAAATTGAGAGTTTTACTTGAAGGTAAAGACAAAAAACAAGTAGAAGAGTATATGAAAAAATTGGTGGAGTTTTTTAAAAATAAACTATGAAAAAAATATTTTTAGTATTTTTTATTTTTAGTAGTGTTTTTATAGTAGACCAGTTTATCAAATATGGATTTGTTTATTTTGGTTGGGGATACGAAGGAAAATTCTTATCTTTGCAATTAGCATATAATTATGGTGTAGCTTTTTCTATGTTCTCTTTTTTGAAAGAGTATTTGAAATTTATACAACTAGTTATGCTATTTGCAGGAGTTGTATATCTTTATTTTAACAAAGATGTATTCAATAAATATTTTGTGGCAATAGGATTATTATATGCAGGTGGTTTATCTAATATTTTAGATAGATTTACTTATGGAGCAGTTGTTGATTATATATATTGGCATTATGGTTTTGAGTTTGCAATTTTTAATTTTGCAGATATGATAATAAATCTTGCAGTAGCAATAATAATTTATCAACAACTAGTTAAGAAAAAAGATAAAAAAATAAGTGTTTAGCAAGCTTAACTAAAATTTAGATATAATCGCACAAAATCATATATATAAGTAGGTAATAAATGGGACAAACAATAACAGAAAAAATATTTAGTGAGCATGTAGGAAAAGAAGTACATGCGGGAGAAATCATTAGATGTAATATAGATATGGTGATTGGAAACGATATTACTACTCCTATATCTATTAGAGCATTTGAAGAGAGTGGTAAAGAGAAATTAGCAAATCCAGATGGTTTTGCAATTGTTCTTGATCACTTTATCCCAGCAAAAGATATTGCAAGTGCAAATCAAGCAAAAATCTCAAGAGATTTTGCAATGAAACATAATTTAAAAAACTTTTTTGATGAAAAAGATATGGGAATTGAGCACGCATTACTACCAGAAAAAGGTTTAGTATTACCAGGTGATGTAATTATTGGTGCAGATTCACATACATGTACTCATGGTGCATTAGGCGCATTTAGTACAGGTATGGGAAGTACAGATATCTCTTTTGGAATGATTACTGGTGGTAACTGGTTTAAAGTTCCTGAATCAATTAAAGTTGTATTCAATGGAAAACCAAGTGAATTTGTAACAGGAAAAGATTTAATTCTTGAAGTAATTAGAATTTTAGGTGTTGATGGTGCGCTTTATAAAACTTTAGAATTTACTGGAACTACAATTCCTCATTTAACTATGGATGATAGATTCTCTTTATGTAATATGGCAATTGAAGCAGGAGCTAAAAATGGTATTGTTGCATATGATGAAGTAACTAAAGAGTTCTTAGATTCAAGAGATTCTTTAAGAGCAGAACCAAAAATTCATTATAGTGATGAAGATGCAACTTATTCTCAAGTAATTGAAATTGATGTTGCAAATTTAGAACCTGTTATTGCATATCCTTTCTTACCTTCAAATGGACACTCAGTTTCTCAAGCAGTATCTGATGAAATTAGAGTTGACCAAGTATTTATAGGTTCATGTACAAATGGTAGATTAAGTGACTTTGCAGTTGCTGCGAAAATACTAGAGGGAAAAAAAGTTGCAAGACATGTAAGACTTATTTTAACTCCAGGTACACAAAAAATCTTAAGAGAAGCTACAAAACTAGGATATATTGACACTTTAGTTGATGCTGGTGCTGTTGTATCAAATCCAACTTGTGGTGCATGCCTTGGTGGATATATGGGAATTTTAGGAGATAATGAAGTATGTATTTCAACTACAAATAGAAACTTTGTAGGAAGAATGGGTAGTAGAAGTTCTAAAATTTATCTTGCAAATAGTGCAGTTGCAGCAGTAAGTGCAATCTCTGGATATATCACAGATCCAAGCTCATTATAATTATGAAACCACATTTTAATATACCTTGTGTAATTTTATGTGGTGGAAAAAGCTCAAGAATGAAAGAAGATAAATCACTTCTTCCATTCGCAAATAAAACCTCTTTAGCAAAATATCAGTATGAACGTCTAAAACCATATTTTAATGATGTTTATTTAGCTTGTAAAGCCAATAAATTTGATTTTCATGCAGACTTACTACTAGAAGATTCAGATATATATTCTCCAATTGTTGCCCTAAATAATATTTTTACTAAATTAAATAGTAAAAAAGTATTTGTAATAACAGTTGATACACCATTAGTTGAAATATCTTCAATTAGTAAAATAATAGAAGAATCTAATTCTTATGATATAACAGTTGCAAAAACAAAAAGAGTACATAGTTTATGTGGAGTTTTTTCAAATAATATAAAACCACTTACTATAAAAATGTTAAGTGATGATTTTCATAAAGTAGGGTATTTACTTGATAATTCAAATAGTAAAATAGTATCATTTGATAATGATGATGAGTTTATAAATCTAAATAGGCCTGAAGATTATCAAAAAGCCTTATCTTTGATTAAATAGTAGATATAAAAAAAGCAGATAAGAAAACTTACCTGCTTTTTTAATGTTTTGCAAATTTAATTATGCTGCAAGTGCATCTTTTGCTTTAACTACTAATGAAGCAAAACCTTCTGCATCATTCATAGCCATATCAGCTAAGATTTTTCTATCTAATTCAATATTAGCTAATTTTAATCCATTCATGAATCTTGAATAGTTAATATCATTTAGTCTACAAGCAGCGTTGATTCTGATAATCCAGATTTTTCTAATATCTCTTTTCTTTTGTCTTCTATCTCTATAAGCATATACTAATGAATGCTCTAACTGCTCTTTAGCTTTTCTAAAGTGTTTTCTTCTACCACTAAAGAAACCTCTAGCTTGTTTTAATACTTTCTTGTGTCTTCTTCTTCTAACTACACCAGTTTTAACTCTAGGCATATTTTTCCTTTCTTTACCATTTTTTAATTAGGTGTCGACTATTTTAATCGAACTTGTCCACATATTTGTGGAGGGACTATGTAATTTAAATAGTTAAATTACGCTTTATTTAACATTTTTTTAACTCTTGCAGTATCTACACCAGCAACAGTTTGTGGACCTCTTAGGTTTCTTTTTCTTTTTTGGCTCTTTTTAGTTAAGATATGGCTTCTAAAAGCTGATCCTCTTTTGATAGAACCATTTTTTTTCACTTTAAATCTCTTTAAAGCTCCACTATTAGATTTCATCTTTGGCATTGTGGAATCCTTTCTTTAAATTTGCATTTTCATTTTATGAAAAAGTGTGTGATTTTACTTAAAAAAAGCTTAAATTATGATTAATTAATATTGGAAGGGTAAAGAAGAAGAGAAACTTCTTCTTTTTTTGTAGTTATTTTTTTTCTTCTTTTTTAGGGAAAACTTGCATATTTACAAATCTTCCTTCTTGTTTTGGCTCAGATTCTCTTGTTCCATAATCTTCTAGCATAGGCCAGATTTTTTCAAGAACTTCAACTCCAGCTTCTGGATGAGCCATTTCTCTACCTTTTAGAAAAACTCTACATTTTACGTGGTATCCTTTTTCTAAAAATTCAATAGCATGTTTAACTTTGTAGTTAATGTCATTTTCAGCAATTTTAACAGAGAATTTAACTTCTTTTACAACGATAACTTTCTGTTTTTTCTTTGCTTCTTTTTTCTTTTTTTCTTCTTGGTATTTAAATTTACCATAATCCATTATTTTAGCAACAGGTGGTTTTGCAGTTGCTGCAATAAGTACTAAGTCTAGCCCTTTTTCTTCTGCTGCAGCTAATGCATCTTTTGTTGGAATAATTCCATAATTAGTTCCATCATCAGATGTACATCTAACCTCTTTTACTTTAATGTCTTCATTCATTAACACTTCGTCTTTTTTATTGTTTCGACTCAAATTTCACATCCTTTTTTAATTTCTTCTAACATTGAAATAAACTCCTCTTTTGACATGTTTGACTGCTCTCTCTTTCTTCTGTCTCTTAATGCTATTGAGTTGTTTTGAACCTCTTCATCTCCCAGTACAACAATCATAGGAACTCTTTGTTTTTCAGCCATTCTAATTCTTTTGTTTAAACTTTCGTTCATACTAAAGATTTTAGAATCAATCTCTTTATATAAAAGTTCTTTTTGAAGTTGTTTTGCATACTCTACATGAGTATCAGCAATTGGAACAAAAATTACTTCTGTTGGTGCTATAACAAATGGGAACTCCCCAGCACAGTGTTCTGTAAGAATACCAATAAATCTTTCAAAAGAACCTAAAATTGCTCTATGAATCATTACAGGTTGTTCTTTTTCACCTTTATCGTTTATATATTCTACATTAAATCTGCTTGGTAAGTTCATATCTACTTGAACAGTACCACATTGCCATTTTCTACCAATCGCATCTAGGATTTTAATATCAATTTTTGGTCCATAGAATGCTCCTCCACCTTCATCAATTCCGTAAGGTAGATTATTTTCATCTAAGGCATCCATAATACCTTTTGTAGTTTTTTCCCAAAATTCATCGTCACCGATAGCTTTTTTAGGTTTTGTTGATACTTCCATTTCATATTTGAAATCAAATACTTTAAGTAATTTATCTACAAATTCTAAAACTTCAATGATTACTTCTTTTACTTGTGATTGAGTACAAAAAATGTGTGCATCATCTTGAGTAAATTCTCTAACTCTAAATAATCCATGCATTGCACCACTCATCTCATGTCTATGAACAACTCCATATTCAAATAGTTTAAGTGGTAAATCTTTATAAGAAACTAAATCATTTTTAAATATTTGAATATGACCTACACAGTTCATAGGTTTGATACCGTACTCTTGTTCATCAATTTCAGTAAAGTACATATTCTCTTTATAATTTGCATAGTGTCCAGAGATTTTCCACATATCAGCTTTAAGAATTTCTGGACCACGTACAGGTTCATATCCTCTTACTCTATGTGCTTTGTAAAGTAACTTTTCTAATTTACTTCTTAATCTTGCACCATTAGGTAGCCACATAGGAAGACCTGCTCCAACTTCATCATTAAAAGTGAATAGTTCTAATTGTGTTCCTAATTTTCTATGATCTCTTTTTTTAGCTTCTTCAAGCATTTTAATATAATCATTTAACTCTTTTTTATCAAAGAATGCTATCCCATATATTCTAGTAATCATCTCATTTTCTTCATTCCCACCAAGATATGCACCAGCAATTCTTGTAAGTTTGAAGTATCTAATCATTCTAGTATTTGGAACATGAGGACCTCTACAAAGATCTTCAAAATCCCCTTGTTTATAAATAGTTAAAGTGTCATCTGTAATATTTTTTAATACAGCTTGTTTTAATTCATCATTTTGGAATTTTTGTAGGATTTCTTCTTTGGTCGTTTCGTATCTCTCAATTGGTAGCTTCTCGTTTGCAAGCTCTTTCATTTTCTTTTCGATTTTAGTTAAGTCTTCATCAGATATCTTTGTGTCAACTTTAAAATCGTAATAAAATCCCTCTTTTACAACAGGACCAACAAAGAATTTAGCTTCTGGATATAATTGTTTTATAGCTTGAGCCATTAGGTGAGCACAAGAGTGTCTTAAAATCTCTAAAGATTCAGAAGAATTATCACTTTTGATTTCGTCCCCAGTTATATTTAAAGCTTCCGCAGTCTGAAGGTCATATATTTTACCTTCACTTAATACACCAATAGGTTCCAATAATTTCCTTTTTTATTATAAATTTTGCGAAAAAAGCTTCGCAATATTATAGATTTCCTACATTTTAGCGCAATTGCACTTAAATTTAATCTTAATAACAATTTATTAATAAAGTTTGGGTAAAATAAAGAATGATTTTAAACTTATCTAAAATAAAAACTGAAGCCTTATTATTGTTTTGCAAAGATTTGATTTTATCATATAAAGATAAAGAAGAAAAACTATTTGATGTATCTTTAGATATTGATAATTATATTACATCAATTAGTGAAGATATATTAAAACAAATTAGAACTGTAACTTTTGAAGATGAACACTATATTCAAAATAGAAATCATTATAGAATAAAAGCAGTTTTTAAAGCCTATAATTTTATAAATAGCGAAATCTCAAAACATCTTAAAGAAGATGCAACTTTCAACCCTGCAATGCTATTTCTTGCACTTTTAGCTATTTGGTTTAAAGAATTGGATAAAGAAAAAGATTCAAAAGAGTTTATATATTTTATTCTATTTCCTTATGCAAATATGTATGACAAACTATTATTTGAAGTAAAAAATGAGGAATTCAAAAAAATCAACATAAAAATGATGAATATTGCAGAGAGTGTGATATTTAATTATGATAGATTATCTTTAAAATAAATATAAAAAATTATATAAAGTGATTAACTGTGAAATACTACATAATTAAACAACTAGTAGATTATTTAAAAAATGAGATAAATAGTATAAAACTAGTAAAAAGAGTTGATAATAATACTATATTATTAGAATACAACAATTCCCAATCAATATATTTTGATATGACAAAGGGACAAAGTACAGCCTATAAAAAACATACAAGAGTAAATATAAAAAAAGATTTTAATGCACCTTTTGATGTGTTGTTACAAAAAAGATTTATAAATTCAAAAGTTGAAGATGTTTGTGTTTATAATGAAGATAAAGTAATAAATATAAAAGTTAACTCTTCATCTTCATATAAAAAATTAACAACAATATTACAATTAGAATTTACTGGTAAACATACGAATATTATAATATTAGATGAAGATAGAGTAGTTTTAGAAGCTTTAAGACATATTGATGAATTCTCTTCAAGTAGAGTAGTAAAAGTAGGGCATGCACTTGATGAAATACCAAAACAAGACTTTGTATTTAAAGAAGATAGTGTTGAAAATATAGAAGATTATTTGTATGAAATCTATGAACAAAAAGAACAAAAAAGTTTACAGAATTTAAAAAAACAGAAACTACAAGTTCTAAATAAAAAAGTTAAAAAATTAAAAGGTTTAATAGATAACTTACCTAAAAAAGAGGATTTAGAAATTGAATCTTTGAAATTATATAGTGATGCAAATATTATATTAGGGAACTTATATAAGATAAAACCTTATCAAAAGGTTTTAGAAGCATATGATTATGATGGTAATGAAGTGAAAATTGAATTAAAACAAGAGTTAAGTGCTTCAACATATGCAAATGAACTATTTAAAAAAGCAAAAAGAGTAAAACAAAAATCATTACATATAATTATTGAAAAGAAAAATTTAGAAGAAAAATATGACTTTTTGACAAAAATGGTTAAAAATATTCAAAATGCATCTTCCATTGATGAGGTTGAATTTTTAGTTCCTAAAAAACAAAGAAATCAAACAAAAACATCAAAACAACAAAATTATGAATTATTCTTTTTTAATGGATATAGAATAATGCTAGGAAGAAATGAAAGAGAAAATATATATTTATTGAAAAATTCAAAAGCAAGTGATTTTTGGTTTCATTTAAAAGATAGAAGCTCTTGCCATGTAATTGTTCAAAATAGTAAAAAAACTATAAATGAGGATGTGATATTTAAAGCAGCAGAACTTTGTGCAAAATTTTCAACTGATTTTTCTGGAGATTACTTAGTTGATTATACACAAAGAAGAAATGTAAAAGTACAATCAGGTGCAAATGTTTTATATAATCCTTATACTACAATATCTGTTTTAATTTAAAAGATTTTTTTAACTAATGTTGTTTTTATGACATATTTGATAAAGTTTTAATACACATAAATTAGGAGGAACATTGAAAAATTTTATTAGATTGGGACTTATGACGTTATTGTCTTTATTTATAATGTCAATATTTACAGGTTGTGGTGCTTTAACAACAGCAATAGAAAAAAGAAATCTTGATGTACAAACAAAAATGAGTGATTCAATTTTTTTAGAACCTGTAGAACCAGAGAAACAAATCGTATATGTTAGAGTTCGAAATACTACTGATAAAGATATCGATATTGAAAATGGAATAAAGCAAGCTTTTGAAAGTAGAGGTTTTAAAGTTACATTACATCCAACTAAAGCTGAGTTTATGGTTCAGGCTAATTTATTACAAGTTGGTAAATCAGATCAAAAAAGTGCAACAAGAGCATTAGAATCAGGATTTGGTGGTGCAGTTCTTGGTGTTGGAGCAGTTGCTTTAAGTGGATCAAGAAGTGGTGGTTCTTATGCTGCAGGTGGAATTATAGGTGGTTTAATAGGAACTGTTACTGATGCTTTAGTAAAAGATGTTTACTATACAATGGTTACAGATGTAGAAATTAGACAAAGAGCTTCTAAAGATGAAATTATAGTTCAAAATGCAAGTGGTAGTTCTAAACAAGGTATTTCAGCAAATGTAAATCAAAATATACAAACAAAAAATGCAAAATGGAAAATTTATAGAACAAGAATTGTAAGTACAGCAAATAAAATGAATTTAGAATTCAAAGAAGCAAAACCTAAATTAATAGAAGGTTTAACTAGATCTATATCTGGTGTATTATAACT
The DNA here is from genome assembly GCF_004116725.1 of Arcobacter sp. CECT 8986. Taxonomy (NCBI): domain Bacteria; kingdom Pseudomonadati; phylum Campylobacterota; class Epsilonproteobacteria; order Campylobacterales; family Arcobacteraceae; genus Arcobacter; species Arcobacter sp. CECT 8986. The sequence continues at coordinate 29,340 of NZ_PDKG01000014.1, forward strand.
TCCACAATAATGAACTAGGCTAATAAAGCTTAGTTCATTAAATAAACATTTCTTATTAACGACATAAAAGCCCAATGATGGTAAAATCACTATAATAAAAAAATAGGGATTTTAATGTCAAATTTAATTTCATCAAGTTCAACAAGAATAAAAACAGGAATCGCTCTTGTTTTAGTATTACTTATAATTGGATACATTGATTCTTACTTTGTAACATGGTTATTTTTAGGTTCTCTTTTAATTATTGCTATTAAAGAATCTAATAAACTGTTTCATATTCAAAGTACTCAGATTTTTGTATATTCGACAATTTTATGGGCAGTAGCATATTTTTATCCATCTCCTGAAGATTTAGTTTTTGTATTAGGTGTAGTTTATGCATCTGTATTAGCATATACAAAAAATTTAAATAAAAAGATTTTCTTACCACTGCTATATCCAACAGCTTCGTTCTTATTTCTTTTAGCTTTATATAAAGAGTTTGGAATGCAAAGTCTACTTTGGTTATTAGTTGTTGTTGCTTTAACAGATACAGCAGCTTATTTTGTTGGTAAAGGGATTGGGAAAACAAAATTTTGTAAAACAAGTCCAAATAAAACATTAGAAGGTGTAGCTGGAGGAATTCTTTTTGGTTCTTTAATTGGTTCAATATTTGCACTTAGTGATTTAACTTTTGTACAAGCATTATTAATATCTTTTGTAGCTTCAATATCTTCTGTATTTGGAGATTTGTTTGAAAGTTATTTAAAAAGAGAAGCAAAAGTTAAAGATAGTGGAAGTTTTTTACCTGGACATGGTGGTATTTTAGATAGAACTGATGGGTATTTATTTGCCTCAATAATTATGTTAATTGTTTTAAGAGTAATAGATTGATAGTTTTAGGTAGTACAGGATCAATTGGAGTAAATACTCTAAATATTGCAAGAAAATTTAATCTTGATGTTGAGGTTTTAGTTGCAGGTAAAAATATTAAACTTTTAAATGAACAAATAAAAGAGTTTAATCCAAAAAAAGTAGTAATAGCAAATAGTGAAGATATCTCTAATGTAAATCATAATGACGTTAAAGCTGGCGAAACTACAATATTAGAAGTAATTGAAAACTCAAGCTCTAATATTGTAGTAAACGCATTAGTTGGATTTTTGGGATTAAGACCAACATTAAAAGCAATTGAGTGTAAAAAAAGAGTTGCTTTAGCAAATAAAGAGTCTTTGGTTGTAGCAGGTAAATTTATAGACCAATCAAATTTAGTTGCAATTGATAGTGAACACTTTGGACTTTGGTATTTAATTCAAGATAAAAAAATTGAGTCTTTGACTATCACTGCTAGTGGTGGTTCTTTTAGAGATTACCCTTTAGAAAAATTAAAAGATGTATCTGTAAAAGAAGCATTAAATCATCCAAATTGGTTAATGGGTAATAAAATTACAATTGATAGTGCAACAATGACTAATAAAATGTTTGAGTTATTAGAAGCAAAATGGCTATTTGATACAACAAATATAGATGCAATAATAGAGACAAAATCTTTAATTCATGCAATGGTTAATTTCAAAGATGGAAGTACTACTGCACATATTGCAAATGCTTCTATGCAACTTCCAATATCTTATGCTTTATTAGGGAAAGTTGATGAAAATATTTTAGAACACATTGATTTAGTAAAAATAGGTTCTTTAGAGTTTAAGAAAATTGAGCAAGAGAGATATCCAATTTGGCAACTAAGAAAAGATATACTAAAAAATCCAGATTTAGGTGTCGTTTTAAATGCAGCAAATGAAGTTGCAGTATCAAAATTTTTAAATAATGAAATAGCATTTTTAGATATATCTAAAATCTCAATTGACGCAATCAATAAATTCAATAATCCAACTATTAATAATATAGATGATATTTTTGCATTAGACAAAGAGATTAGGAATTATTGTGGAACTTGATTTACTTATACCTTTTCTTATTTTAATAATTTTGGTAATATACTTAATATATACAAGAACAAAATTTGAAAAAGAGATATTAGACTCTTATGAAAATAAATTTGAAGAGTGGAAAAAACATAATACAAGTAATGAGCCGAAACAAGAGCATAAAGAACTTGTAGGTTTAGTTTTTAAAAAAGGTTATAAAGTAGAGATTGAACTTTTAAATGAAAGTGCAAAAACTCAATTAGAAAAAGGTAAATTTAGTATAAAGGCTAAATAATGAAACTACTATTTTTCCTATTTGTTTCTACATTTTTGTATGCAAATAGTTTTGAAAGAATTAATAATCTTGATATTGTTGTAGATAGAACAGCTAAAATTATGTGGCAAGATAATATTGATGTGGTAAAGGTGCGAAAAACTCACCAAGAAGCAGAAGATTATTGTGAAAATTTACAAATAGGAACTTTTTCAAACTGGAGATTACCAACAATTGAAGAGTTTAAACTAATTGTTAATAAAAAAAATAAAAAGAATTTTATAAATAGAAAGTTTAAATATAATTTGCCAGATGGTTATTGGGCAAGTAAAGCTCATTGGAGAACATTGTGGTATTATGCTGATTATATGCACTTTATAAGTGGAACAGCATATTATGATAGTAGACATAAAAATAAATATATTAGATGTGTAAAAGATTTAAAATAAGGATGTAGATGAATAAAAGAGTTTTGATATTACATGGATTAAATGGAAGTGACTATCCACATTGGCAAGCACATTTAGCTGCTGATTTAATTAAAGAAAATTATATTGTATCATTCCCATCATTCCCATCAAGAAATAATCCAAACTTTAAAGAGTGGAAAGAGACTTTAAAAAAAGAGATTGAACACTTTAAACCTCAAATAGTTGTTTGTCATTCATTGGCTAATATTCTATGGTTTCATATATGTGATGAACTAAATATTAAACTTGATAAATTAATGTTAGTTGCTCCTGTTAGAAAAGATTGTAATCTAGAACAAATAAAAGAGTTTTTCCCATATAAAGCACCAAAAGATTTAAAAGCAAAAGAAGTGATAATGGCTGCTTCAACAAATGATCCTTACATGAGTATAGAAGAAGCTGTCGAATTACAACAAGAGTTAAATGTAGGAATGAAAATAATGGAAAATGCAGGACATATAAATGCTGATTCTGGTTTTGGTAAATTAGATTGTGCATTAGATTGGATAAAAAGAGAAGAAGAGTGTAATCAAGGAGAAGATAATTGATATTAAGTATAGAATCTTCTTGTGATGATAGCTCTATTGCAATTACAGATACAAAAACAAAAAAATTAATTTATCACAAAAAAATTTCTCAAGAAATACAGCATAGCAGTTACGGTGGAGTTGTGCCGGAGCTTGCTGCTAGACTTCATATTGAAGCTTTACCTAAAATTTTAGAAGAGACAAAAGAGTATTTCCCTAAACTAAAAGCAATTGCAGTTACTAATGCTCCTGGATTATCTGTTACATTAATGGAAGGTGTAACAATGGCAAAAGCATTAGCCTTATCTTTAGATTTACCATTAATTGCAGTAAACCACCTAAAAGGTCACATCTATTCACTTTTTATTGAAAAAGATGAAGTTCTACCTTGTACAATATTATTAGTTTCAGGTGGACATACTCAAGTTATTGAAGCATCTTCTTTTAATGATATGAAAATTATTGCAACAACTTTAGATGATAGTTTTGGTGAGAGTTTTGATAAAGTATCAAAAATGATGGGATTGGGATATCCTGGAGGACCAATTGTTCAAGAATATGCATCAAAAGGTGATGAAAATAGATTTGATTTTCCTATTCCTTTAAGACAAAGTCCAAATATTGAGTTTAGTTACTCAGGATTAAAAAATGCTGTAAGACTTGAAATAGAAAAAATTGGTGAGTTAAGTGAACAAGATAAAGCAGATATTTGTGCTTGTTTTCAAAAAACAGCAGTAGCTCATATCATGCAAAAAATAAAAAAATATTTTAAAAAGAGTATTCCTTCAAATTTTGCAATTGTTGGTGGAGCAAGTGCAAATATATATCTTAGAACACAAATAGAAGAACTTTGTAATAAACATAATACAAAACTTCATTTAAGCCAATTAAAATACTGTTCAGATAATGCTGCAATGATTGGAAGAGTTGCATTAGAACAGTTTAAAATAGAAGATTTTACAAAAATTGAAGATATTGATATCCAAACAAGAATAAAGGTTTTTAAATAATGTTTGAAATGGGTGCAAAACTTGAAGATGGTATTTTTGATACTAAAAAAGAAGATAAAAATAAAAAGAAATCAAATCATATTGAACCAAAAAATAACCATCAGTTAGTATTTACTTTTGAAAAAAGAAGAGGTAAACCTGTAACTTTAGTTGGAAGATTTTATTTATCCGATAGTGATAAAAAAGATGTTTTAAAACTACTAAAGAAAAAGTTAGCTTGTGGTGGAAGTATAAAAGATGAATGGATTGAACTTCAAGGTGATGTGAAAGATAAAATAAAAGTTATTTTAGAAAAAGAGGGTTGGAAGTTTAAATAATAAGAGGAAGTCCTCTTATTATTTTGTCCAGATTGTAGTATCAATTTTATCTTTTAATTCTGGATAATTTTTAGCTTCAAAAGTTGGGTCTTCCCCTCTTTGTCTTTGCTCAATATAATCTTTAGTTAATTTAACAACAGTACCAGAAAGTAAAACAATAGCGATTAAGTTTACTGTTGCCATTAATCCCATTGCTGCATCTGCTGCATTAAATACAGTTTGAACTTTTTCATAAGAACCCCAAATTACCATTAAAATAGCTGCAATTCTTAATAAGAAAATCCATAATTTTTTACCAGCACCTAAATAAGTAAGTGCATTTTCTGCATATGTATAGTTACCAATAATTGAAGTAAATGCAAAGAATAAAATAGCAATTGCTACAAAGTATTTACCTGCTTCACCAATATGTACTGTAAGTGCAGCTTGAGTAAGTTCAATTCCTTTTACTCCAGAACCTGGTTCTAAAACACCTGCAAGTAAAATCATAATAGCAGTTGCTGTACAAATTAATAGTGTATCAATAAAAACACCTAATGCTTGAACAAAACCTTGTGAAGAAGGGTGATGTGGAGTAGGAGTTGCAACTGCTGCAATATTTGGTGCAGAACCCATACCAGCTTCATTTGAAAATAGTCCTCTTTTTACACCATTTAATAATGCTGCAATAACACCACCAGCAATACCACCAGCTGCTTCTTGAAGACCAAACGCACTTTTAACTATTAGTGCAAGAATACCAGGAACCGCATCATAATTTACAATCATAGTAAAGATTGCAAGAAGTAAATAAACTATAGCCATAAAAGGAACAACAATCTCAGCAATTTTAGCAATACCTTTTATCCCTCCAAAAATTACAAGACCAGCAACAATTGCAATTGTATATCCAACATACATTTTATCAATATCAAAAGCAGAACTTACTGCACCTGCAATTGAGTTTGCTTGTACTGCATTAAAAATAAGACCAAATGCAATAATTAAACTAATTGAAAAAATTGCTGCAAGAACAGGAGATTTTAGACCTTTAGCGATATAAAAAGCAGGTCCTCCTCTATATTGGTCATTTTCATCTTTAACTTTGTATAATTGAGCAAGTGTACTCTCTGCATATGCAGTAGCCATACCAACTAAGGCAACTACCCACATCCAAAAAATTGCTCCCGCTCCACCAAAATAAAGTGCAACAGCAACACCAGCAAGGTTTCCTGTTCCAACTCTTGATGCAAGTGAAATAGTTAAAGCTTGTAATGGAGAGATTCCAGATTCATCAGTCTCATCTTTATCAAAAACTGATTTGAACATCTCTTTAAAATGAACAAATTGTATAAATTTAAGTCTAATAGTGAAATATAATCCTACTGTTAATAAACCGTAGATTAGAATATAACCCCAAAAGATATCATTTAAAAAGTCTATTACTTCATTCATATAATGATTCCTTTTTATTAAATGTCATATATAATACAAAAATATAACTTATATGTAATTAATATGAAACATTAATGTAAAAAAATGACACTAAAAATGTCTTTTTGTTACATGCTTTGATTTATATATAATAAAGAATTTTATTAAAATTTAATATAATTAATAATCTCAATATAAAAGAGTAAATATGAAAAAAGTATTTAATGAAGTTTCATCTTTAGATAAAAAGTGTTATGAAAAATATCTTTTAAGTGAAGAAATTTTAATGGAACATGCTGCTTTATCTTTAAAAAAAGAGATTGAAAAAAAAGTAAAAAATCATAATAGCAATATTTTAATTGTTTGTGGAGTTGGAAATAATGGAGCAGATGGAATTACTCTTGCTAGACTTCTTCAAAATAGATATAAAAATGTAATGTTATATCTGCCTTTTGGTGCAAAATCAAATATGGCAAAAATTCAATTAAATAGAGTTAATACTTTAAATATAAAACAAATTGAAACAATAGAAAATATAAATAATATTGAGTTAGTAGTAGATTGTTTATTTGGAAGCGGATTAAATAAACCATTAAATAATGAAGCAAAAAAAATAATAGAAGATTTAAATAGTATCAATGCTAAAAAAATTTCATGTGATATTCCTAGTGGAATAAATAGTGAAGGTTATATTTATGATATAGCATTTAAAGCAGATACTACTATTACAATGGGAGCCTTAAAAATCTCACTTTTTTCAGATATTGCAAAAGAGTATATAGGAAAATTAAAAGTTGCAAATCTAGGAGTTAGTGATGAACTTTATGAAGAACAAACAGATACTTATCTTTTAGAAAAATCAGATTTACAATTACCATTGAGAAAAGAAGTTAATTCTCATAAAGGTACTTTTGGACATGCGTGTATTGTAATTGGTTCTAAAAAAGGTGCAGGAATACTTGCAAGTGATGCTGCATTTAATTTTGGTGCAGGATTAGTAACTGCAATGGTTCATGAAGAGATACAAATGCCTTATTATCTTATGCAATCGCATACAATTCCTAAAAATACAACAGCAATTGCTATTGGTATGGGATTAGGAATATATGATAAAGAAGAGATTAAAAAAATCTTAGATTTAAAAATAAAAAAAGTAATTGATGCAGATTTATTTTATGATGAGATAATTTTAGATTATTTAGATGAAAATTTAGTTTTAACTCCTCATCCAAAAGAGTTTTGCTCATTACTTAACTTAACAAAGATTGCAAATATTGATGTTAAACAATTGCAAGAAAATAGAATAAAATATGTAAAAGAGTTTAGTTTAAAATATCCTAAAACTACACTTCTTTTAAAAGGTGCAAATGTAATTATTGCTCAAGATAAAAAAATATATATAAATACTTTTGGTTCAACAGCATTGAGCAAAGGTGGAAGTGGAGATATATTAAGTGGTTTAATCGTATCTTTATTAGCACAAGGCTATAGTTGCAAACAAAGTGCAATTAATGCCTCTTTAGCTCATACAATTGCAGCAAAAAAATACAAATATAATAACTATTCATTAACACCAAATGATTTAATAAAAGGAATAAAAAATATATGAAAGCTATCATAGTTCAAACGACTACGAATAACATAAAAGAAGCAAAGAAAATTGCAAAGATTCTACTTGAAAAAAATTTGGCTGCGTGTATTCATGTCTCAGCAGTTGATTCTTTATACACATGGAATAATGAGTTTTGTGAAGAAGTAGAATACCTTTTAAATATAAAAACTAAAAAAGAAAACTTTAAAAAAATCAAAAGGAAAATCAAAGAATTACATAGCTATGATGTGCCCGAAATTGTAAGCTTCAAGATTGATGAGTTAAGCAAAGATTATGAAAAATTTATTGAAGAGAATTGTTAAATAAAATTAATAATGAATATTAAAGGATAATTAAAATGAGCAATATTTTAAAAATAGGTAAATATGAATTTAATAGTAGATTGATTGTTGGTTCTGGAAAGTATGATAGTTTCCAAACAACAAAAGATGCTACATTAGCAAGTGGAAGTGAATTAATTACTGTTGCTATTAGAAGAGTAAATATTACTAACCCAAATGAAGAAAATTTATTGGATTATTTTAAAGATACAAATGTAAAATTATTACCAAATAGTGCAGGATGTTTTACAGCAGATGAGGCAATTACTACATTTAGACTTATGAGAGAAGCAACTGGAATTGATTTAATTAAATTAGAAGTAATTGGAGATGCTCAAAAAACATTATATCCAGATGTTATTGAGACAATAAAAGCTTGTGAAATCTTAAAAAAAGAGGGTTTCACAATTATGGCATATACAAATGATGACCCAATTATTGCAAAAAGATTAGAAAATGCAGGTGCTGATGCAATTATGCCTTTAGCTGCACCAATTGGTTCTGGACTTGGTATTCAAAATAGATATAATGTAGCTTTTATAAAAGATGCAGTTAACGTACCAGTTATTGTTGATGCAGGAGTAGGGTGTGCAAGTGATGCAGCAATTGCAATGGAATTAGGAGCAGATGCAGTTCTTACAAATACAGCAATTGCACAAGCAAAAGACCCAATTAAAATGGCAGAAGCAATGAAATATGCAGTAATTGCAGGAAGAATGGGATATGAAGCAGGAAGAATTCCTAAAAAACCATATGCAACTGCAAGTTCACCAGTTGATGGATTAATTCAATTTTAATATAATTATGGGCTTCTTATAAAAGAAGTCCATTTCTATGTAAAGCAACTACAAAAACAGCAATACTCATTGCAAAAAAACTATTTTTTGTTTTATACATTATTAAAATACTGATAATTGACGCAATAATACCAATTGTTCCTACTTTTATAATTGAGGGTATTATTAAAGATATAAGAAGTGTTACAGGAATAGCTTCTAAAAATAAATCAACATTTTTTATTTTATTTAATTTATTTGCCAAGTACAATCCTGAAAATCTTAAAAAATAAGTACCAATTGCAACAAAAAGTATAATTAGTAGGGTATTTATATCATTCATAGCTTCTCTTTTTATTTATATATACATAAACATAACAACCAATTAAAGATGAAACTATTATATACGATATGTTAGAAATATTTCTTTCTAAAATAATTGCAAAAAAAGCAGTAATTAAATAGACAAATAAATCACTTCTTTTTTTATTTATTGCCACAGCCCATGATTCATCAGTCACAAAGTGAACAAAGAGTGCTTTTTTATTAATAGAAGAATTTTTAAAAAAATCATTTAATGATGCAGTAATTAAAAAATACCGAAGATTAATAAGTAGAGCACTTCCTATAATTATTGATAGATTTATAGGATTTGTTATCATATCTACAATAACAAATTGTGAAGAACCAGCAAAAATAAATATATTCATTAATGCTAATTGTAAAAAAGTTATACTTTTAGATGTACATATTACACCTAAGACTATACCATATGCTAAAACACTTATACTAATTGGTAAATTAGCTTTGAATCCATATTTAAAATTATTTATCATAAAAGAAGATTATCTCAATTTTTAAAAATAGTATAGGATGAAATTGCTAACTAAAAAATTTTTTATATTCTCCTGGAGTTAAACCTGTAATTGTTTTAAATTTTTTATTTAAATGACTTTGGTCATTAAAGCCACACATATATGCAGTTTCAATAATACTAAAACCTTTTTGTAAAAATGTTTTTGCTTTTTCTACTCTAACAAGCATCAAATATGTGTGAGGAGATACAAATGTATGTTTTTTAAATAATCTAATAAAATGGTATTTAGAAATATTAAACTCATTAGAAATATCATCAAGGGATATTTGCATAAAATAGTTATCATTAAAATAATCTATTATTTTTTTTATTAATACTTTATGAGCCGGTAACTCAATAATATCATTTGCTTTTGAATTGACTTTAAGAATGTAATTTATTATATCAATTAACTCACACTCCCATGATAATTTATTTATCAAAGATATATTATCTTCATTTGTAAGAAAAGATAATTTTTGATATAAAAAATCATTGTTAAAATGACTATTTGAAAAACTAAGCTGATTTTTTGAGAAATTCTCTTTTAATATATCTTTTATTGTTTGGGGTTTTATATAAAGAGATCTGTGTTTATAGTCTTGATTATCAATTATTCCACAAGCATGTACTTCATCTGGATTTATTGTAATTATAGACGATTTGTCAAATTTATAATTAAATCCTCTAAGAAAAGCACTCATCTTACCTTTTTGAATTACACTAATAGTATAATCTTCATGTACATGTTTATTGTAATTGAAATGGTTATAATGCCCTTCGTATACTACAATCTCTTTATGAACATCAGGTTTATGGAATTTTATATCATGTATTATGTTATCGTTTTTCATAATAAGATTGTACCTAAAATAAATACACAATTATTGTACGAAATTGCTTTAAATATAAAGAATAATAAGAAATTTTAAAAAAAAATGAAATTTTGTAGAAAACCTCTTGACAAATGAAAAAAAATATAATATAATTCCGTCCACTTTTTGAGAGAAACAACTTAAAAAGATAGTGTCGGGGCGTAGCGCAGTCTGGTTAGCGCACCTGGTTTGGGACCAGGGGGCCGGAGGTTCGAATCCTCTCGCCCCGACCATTTTTATTTATGGTGGGTATAGCTCAGTTGGTTAGAGCATCGGGTTGTGGTTCCGAGGGCCGTGGGTTCGAATCCCATTACCCACCCCATTTATTTTTATTATTTATGCGTCTGTAGCTCAGCTGGATAGAGCAATGCCCTTCTAAGGCATCGGTCACACGTTCGAATCGTGTCAGGCGTACCACTTGCGGATGTGGTGAAATTGGTAGACACGCCAGACTTAGGATCTGGTGCCTCACGGTGTGGAGGTTCGAGTCCTCTCATCCGCACCACAAAGCCTTATGTGAATGATTTTTTATCATTTATATAAGGCTTTCTTACTTTAATGCGTCTGTAGCTCAGCTGGATAGAGCAATGCCCTTCTAAGGCATCGGTCACACGTTCGAATCGTGTCAGGCGTACCACTTTAAATAATCAGTTTTATAAAAATGTGAATATGTTATGACTTTGACCTTTATTGTTAAAGTCTATCTTTTTTAAAAAATAATAATATCAATTATCTAAAATATAAAAGCTACTTAATATAATAAATACTCAATAATATAAATAAAACAACAATTCATTTTAATCTAAATAATAAAACTTTATAAATTCTCAAAATACATTTTGTTAAATATAAATATTTTAACTAGTCTCATATATATACATATTATCTAATTAGCAAAATTATAACAAATAGATATTGTTTATATAACAATAGTATGTATAAGAGATAAAAATATAATAACTATATGAAAAACATATTCATTATATAAATAAGAATACTATTAATATATAAAAGAGAAGAGGGTATAAAGAGTAAAAGTAAAGATAATCTCCATAAGATATAGAGAACGACAATAAAAGCACCCAAAGAAACGGTAATATAAAGACATAAGGCGAAAGAAATTGCAAATTTAAGCTTTAATTAAGCGTAAGCTCTTGACAAAGAGTAAAAAAGAGACTA
>NZ_PDKG01000015.1 GCF_004116725.1 Arcobacter sp. CECT 8986
ATGAGATGGTAAGAATGGTAGATACAATGATATTTACAAATGAGCATGGAGAAGTTTGTCCAGCAGGATGGAACAAAGGTGACGAAGGTATGAAAGCTGACAAAGATGGTGTTGCTGATTATCTTGCAAATAACGAAGGTAAACTATAATTTATAAAAAGTAGTAGAAATCTCTACTACTTTTATCTACAAAACCGCTCATTTACTACTTAAAATCAATAAAAAATTTAATTTAAATATAAAATAAAGAATTAATCTGTATAATTTATAAAAAATAATAAAGTTTTTATATGTTATCAAAAAAAGAGAAATACATATTAAATGTTATAAAATATTTTCCAATAGTAATTATTCTTATAACAGCACTTACTACATCTTACCTATTTTTAAATGAACATGAAAAACACTACCAAAAAGAATTACAACAAGTAAAAGATAACTTTATACAATCCCAAGAGATGAAAATCAAAAATGAAGTAGATAAAATTTATGAATATATAGATTTTCATAAAAAGAATAATGAATCCTCAATTAAAAAATATGTTAAAGAGCAAGTAGATGAAGCATATAGTATCTTAAAAGGTTTATACTCTAAATATAAAGATACAAAAACAAAAGATGAAATAATTCAAATGTATAAAGCTTCACTAAGAAATATGAGGTTTTTAAATAATAGAGGTTATTTTTATGTTTATGATATGAATGGTAATAATATTTTTCATGCAATAATGCCTACTTTAGAAGGTCACTCTTTATACTATCATAAAGATATAACAGGAAAAGAGATTATCCAAAGTATGATAAATGGTTTGAAAAAAAAGCCTGAAATATATGATGAATGGTATTGGCATGAACCAAATAGCAATCAAGTAAAAAGAAAAATTGGTTACCATAAATTATTTAAACCTTTCAATATTTTTGTTGGTTCAGGTGAATATGTAGAAGATTTTGAAAATGAATTAAAAGAAAGAATTATTAATTATATCTCTAGTATTAAGTATTTAGACAATAGATTTATCTCTATTATTGATTATAAGGGAAATATTATTACTACTAAAGATAAGAAATTAATAGGAAAAAATATCTTTAAACTTGATGATAAAAATAAAGATATATATGAAAAAATATTTTTTATTGCAAGAGCAGGGGAAAATTATATAAATTTTAAAGATTCTACTGTATTTAATAATACAAAATTTAAAGATGTTATAACTTTTGTAAAAGGTTATAAAGATTGGCATTGGTCTATTATATCTTCTTTTTATACAGATTCTTTAAAAGATGAGATAAATTCAAGAATTGTTTTATTAAAACAAGATGACCATAAAGTCTTGATTAATTTTGCTTTAATTGTAGGTATTTTGTGTTTTATAATGATAATTTTATCTTTTTATATAACAAAATTTTTAGAAAAAAGTTTTTTTACTTATCAAAAGAAAATATTAAAAGAAATAGAGATAAACAGAGAAAAAGATAATATGATGGCACAACAGTCAAAAATGGCTGCTATGGGTGAAATGATTGCAAATATTGCACATCAGTGGCGACAACCTTTATCTGTTATATCAACAGCTGTAACAGGACTAAAATTTGAAAAAGAGTTAGGAATACTAGAAGATAAAAACTTTATAAGAGGAATGGATAGTATTCATGAGTCAGTTATACATTTATCTAAAACAATTGATGATTTTAGAAACTTTTTCAAACCAAATAAAAATAAAACTATTTTTAATTTAAAAGATGTTGTTGATAAGACATTAAAACTTTTAAATTCTCAGTTTAATATAAATGAAATCTATTTTGTTAAAAATATTGAAGATGTAAAAATTCATGGTTTAGAAAATGAATTGATTCAAGTTTTAATAAATATTTTAAATAACTCAAGGGATGAATTAAAGAAAAAACCTGAAGATAGATTTATTTTTATTGATATTAAAAAAATAGACAATAACAAAAAAGTAAAATTTTATATAAAAGATACAGCAGGTGGAATATCTCAAAATATTATTAAAAGTATATTTGAACCATATTTTACTACAAAAGGTGAAGAGGGTACAGGAATAGGACTTCATATGTCAAAACAAATTATAGAGACAAGTTTCAAAGGAACAATAGAAGTTAGAAATGCCTCTTTTAAATATAATGATAAAGATTTTAGAGGTGCTGAGTTTATAATGACATTTGATATATCAAACTAAATAATTTGATATATCTTCTTGTGTTTGAATAACAAAAGCACTATTTTTATTAATATTTGTACCTTTTTTGGCTTCATGTAGTAAGATTGAGCCTTCAGTACTATTTTTAATTGAGATTTTCCCTGATTCATAATCTGCTGCATCATAGATATTATAATCATCATAAGTTTCATTGTTTAGAAGTTCATTTTTTATGTCATATGAGCATACAAGTGCAATACTGATATTTTTATTTAAATATGCTTTTAAATCTTCCCATGAATCAATTAATTTACCTTTATTCATACCTGCTCTTGAGTAAATCAAAGTATAATTTTGTGGTAATTTTTTTCTATTTTTTAAAATATCATATTTTGTATAATCAAAGAATTCAACATCTGGAAAAAATTCCATTATATTTTTATAACTCTCTTCTTTGTATTCAAACTCTTCTTTTTCCCATAAAATATCTGATGTTTTATTTAATTGAATTAGTAGTCTTAGATTCTCTTTTTTTGCTTTTCTTTTTAAAGATTTTATCTCTTTTATAAGTTTTTCAAAAAACTCATTTTTTTGAAGTAAAAATTTAAATGTTCTTTTTATTCTGGCTTGTTTTATTTTATTTTTACTAAAGTGCGAATTTTGAAATAATCCATTATGATAAATACATGCTGCTACACACCCATTAGTTGATTTTTTACATAAATTAACTTTACTTAAATTTATTTTTTTATTGTCATACTCAATACCGTACATAGGCGCATGCATAATATTTTTTTGTGCAGCAAGATATAGAGTTGCTGTGATTGTATTGTCATTTATTTTTTTTGATAATAGATTAGTTGTATCGTAGTTATATTCCAAAACATTTCCTTTTAAGACTCAGTAAGGCGCGTATTATATAAAGATAAAGATTAAATAACATATAATAGAAGCTATAGATGGTTTTTTTAAAGGTTAATAATGAATAAAATTGAGCAAGATGAACTCTATAAATATCTAAATATTACAAAAGGGCTTTATCTTATTTTAGACAAAAATGGAAATATTTTATTTGCAAATGAAAAGGTATGTAATACAGTAGAAGTATCCTTTGAAAGAATAAAAAAAATGAATTGGATAGAGACATTTATTCCAAATGATTTGAAAAGCTACATAAGTAATATATTAAACCAAATTGCTAGTAAAGATATGAAACTATCAGAATATGTTGAGAATGAAATTGTAACTATAAAAGGTGAAAGAAAGTTTATTTCATGGAAAAACTCTTATATTGAAGAAGATGGAGTTGTTACAAAAATTATCTGTTCAGGTGAAGATAAAACAAAAAGTAAAGAGATAGAACAATACTTAGAAGAGAAAGAAGAGAGATTAAAAGCAATTTTTGATTTTTCACCTTTAGGTATTTTTATAACAGATAAAATAGGGAATATGCTAGAAGCAAATCTAGCTTTTTTAAATATGTTAGGTTATACAAAAGAGGAAATTTTAGGTAGAACTTATGTTGATATAACTCATGATGAAAATATTGATTTAAATGAAGAGCAATTTAATAAATTGGTTGATAATGAAATAGGTATGTATAAACTTACAAAAAAATATACTAGAAAAGATAATGAGTTAATTTGGGTAAATGCAACAGTATCTACGATAAAAGACCAATACAATGAAGTTTTATATGTTTTAGCCATTATTGAAGATATTACAGAGATGAAAAATAGAGAAGAACATATAATTGCTCAAAGAAGATATCTTCATACAATAATAGACCAAAATCCAAATGTAATTGTAGTAAAAGATTATGAAGGAAAATTTATTCTAGCAAATCAAGCAATTGCAAAACTTTATGATACAACAGTTGAAAATATGATAGGTAAAAAAGATGAAGATTTTCTTTTGGATAAAGAAGCTATCGCAAAAAAAATAGAGTTTAATAAAAATCTAATGGATACAAATGAAACAAAAATAATCTATGAAGATATAGAAGATAAAGTAAGTGGAAAATTAAGAAATTTCCAATCAATTAAAAAGCCAATAACTGATGTTTCAGGTGAAAAACAGATTTTAATAATCTCAAATGATATTACAGATATAAAAGAGACTCAAAAGAAACTAAAAGAGAATGAAGAGATGTTGCACCACCAATCAAAAATGGCAGCAATGGGTGAGATGCTTGAGAATATTGCCCATCAATGGAGACAACCATTATCAGTTATTACAACAAGTGCAAGTAGTGTAAGAATTCACAAAGAGTTAGGAACATTAACTGATGATTTTTTAGATGAAGTTTTAGATGCAATTGTAAAATCTGGTACACACTTATCTCAAACTATTGATGATTTTAGAGATTTTTTCAAACCAAATAGAAAAAAAGTAGATTTTGATATAACCCAATGTTACCAAAAAGCAATCTTTTTAGTAAGCTCAAAACTAAAAAATAGAGAGATTGAAATAGTAGAAAATATTGAAAATGTATCTATTTATGGTTTTGATAATGAACTTATTCAAGTTATTATGAACTTAATAAATAATGCAACAGATGCAATTGATGATAATAAAAATTTAGCTAATAAATATATATTTATTAATATTTATAAAGATGAATCAAATAATGCAATATTTAAAATATTAGATAATGCAGGTGGAATAAGAGAAGATATAAAAGATAAAATCTTTGAACCATATTTCACAACTAAACATAAGAGTTTAGGAACAGGAATAGGACTTTATATGTCTGAAGAGATTTTAGTAAAACATATGAATGGTGAAATAAAAGTAAAAAATAAAGAGTTTGAATATGAAGGTTCTTCTTATAGAGGTGCTGAATTTACTTTAGTAATACCAATACAAGAAAATGAAGGATAGTAAAAATACTATCCTTTTTTAATTAATCCAAGAAGTTTTCAATTAACTCTTTTGCTTGTTGTAAAGCTTTATCACTACTATCTTTATCAAAAGATAGTGCAACAGCCATTCTTCTACCTTCGTGACTTTGAGGTTTCCCAAATACTCTTACAAAAGAAGTATCTGTAAATGCTTCATTTTTAATATCAATTACAGGATTGAATGTATCATTTTTTGCTTTATAAGCAGCACTTGCACCAGCACCATAATCAATAAAGTTTAAAGGAAGACCTAAAACTGCTCTTACATGAAGTGCAAATTCACTTTGAGATTGAGTAATCATAGTAACCATTCCAGTATCGTGTGGTCTTGGACTTACTTCACTAAAGTAAACTTCATCACCTTTTACAAATAGTTCTACTCCAAAAATACCTCTTCCACCTAATCCATCAGTGATTTTTTTTGCAATCTCTTTTGATTTATCTTTTGCAGTTTCACTCATATTCATAGGTTGCCAAGAGAAAATATAATCACCATCTTGTTGAATATGTCCTATTGGTTCACAAAATACAGTTTGATTTTCATTTCTTGCTGTTAATAGAGTAATTTCATAATCAAAAGTAATAAACTCTTCAACTATTAATTCACTAGCATCACCTCTTGCTTCTTTTGCAAGTTCCCAAGAGTTTGGTAAATCTGATTGGCTTCTTGCTATACTTTGTCCATGTCCTGAAGAACTCATAACAGGTTTAATAACACAAGGGAAACCTATTTTTTTAGCTGCACTTTCTAAAGCTTCAAAAGTAGTTACAAACTCATATTTTGAAGTTGGTAAACCAAGTTCAACAGCAGCAAATTCTCTAATGTTTTTTCTATTCATAGTTTTATTTACAGCATCTGCATTTGGTATTACGTGGTAACCTTCTTCTTCAGCTGTGAATAAAGCATCAATATTGATAGCTTCAACTTCAGGTAATATATAATTAGGTTTTTCTCTTCTAATTACATCTAAAATCTCATTTTTATTTTTCATATTTATTGTATAAGCTTTATTTGCAACTAATTGTGCAGGAGCATTACTATAACTATCAACAGCAATTGTTTCAATCCCTAATCTTTGCGCTTCAATTACAACTTCTTTTCCAAGCTCTCCACTTCCAAGAAGCATAATTTTTATTGAATCTGATTTTAATGGTGCACTAAATTTCATATTTCCTCTCTTTTAATTAATTGATGTTGTAAAAACTTTTTTTACAGCACCTTTAAAGTATAGTTTTTCATCTTTTTTTGTAAGAGTTAACTCTTCATTACTTTTTGGATAAACATTTGTGATATTCTCTACTAATCCTAAATTATTAGCTCTTAAAAAGCAAGCAGCCATTCCAGTTCCACAAGCAAGTGTTTCACCTTCAACTCCTCTTTCATAAGTTCTAACATAAATTTTTCCATTTTCAACTTTTGCAAAATTTACATTTGCATTGTATTTATATCTCATTTTAGAAGCAAGGTTGTTATCATATTTTTCTAAATTATCAACAATAGCTACTAAATGTGGAACACCAGTATCAACTAGATACCAAGTAAATCCATCTTCTTCAAATTCATCTTTTATTAAAACAGGTTTAGTAAGTTGTGTCTCTACAATATTTTCTTGTACAACTGATTCTATTGTTCCTGCACCTGTTAGAAATTTCATATTTGAAGAAGCAAGACCATTTGTATATGCATAATGTGCACAAGCTCTTGTACCATTTCCACACATAGCTGCATCACTTCCATCACTATTATAAAATAGCCATTCAAAATCATAATCACCATTTGGTACAAGAACTATCAATCCATCTGCTCCAATACCTTCAGTTCTATTACATAATTTTATGGCTTCTTGTGAATAGTCTTTTTTTATAAATGAGTGAAATATTACAAAGTCATTTCCACTTGCACTATATTTTTCATAAGTCATATTATCTCTCCAATTACTCTTTCTACTTCTTTTTGTAAATTTTTTAAATCTTTTGAATTATCTATTATTAAATCAGCTAAATCTTTTTTCTTCTCTATACTCATTTGATTTGATATTTTTAATTTTGCTTCATCTTCACTGATATTATCTCTTTTCATAAGTCTTTGAACTTGTAGTTCTTCTGGTGTATAGACTACTAAAGACTTAGGAATTGGATAGTGCATTTTTTCAAAGAATAGAGGAATGTCAATAAAGTAAGGTTTATTCGCCTCTTCAAAAACTTTTGATTCTTTAATAATCTCTTCTTTTATTAATGGATGAAGTAAAGCTTCAAGTTTTAGTTTATTATCTTCATTTGAAAATATTATTTTACCTAGCTCTTTTCTTTGAACTTTTCCATCTTTTACATAAATACTACCAAACATTTCTGCGATTTTATGAGAGTTTGCATCAAGTAGTTTATGAGCAATTTTATCTGCATCAATTGTTAGAAATCCATGTAGTTTCAAAAGATTACATACTGTACTTTTACCTGTTGATATTCCACCTGTTAAGGCTATTGCATTTTTAAACAAATCATTATTCATAGTAAGATTTTACTATAATAATGATTTATTTTTGTTTTAATTAGATTTTATCTTTTTGCGATTGTAGTTAGTGCTTTGTGAATACTTGCTGGAAATACAAAAGAAGCTGAGTGTATTTCTGTTGAATAGTACTCTAAATCATCCAAAATATCTGATCTTTGTAAAATAATATCTGCAGTTGGATGATATTTTTTAGAAGCTAAAATAGAAGTTTTATGTCCAAATTTAAATGGCATTGCAATCCAAAACTTATTTCCTACTAATTTTAAATCATCAATAAGTCTATCTTTGTCATTTTGAAAACTTTTAGATGCAAATGTAATTAATCCATCGTCTTTTAAAATTCTATCAATATTTGCTAATATCATTTCATCTAATTGAACATCTGTTAAGATAACCACATCAATATTTTTTTCATTTTTTGAATTTAGAAGTGTAATATCTCCAAATTCTATATTTCCAGAGTGTTTTTGTGCTTGTTCTTTTAACTCTTGAGCATTAGACCCAATTATTAAAATATTTTCTGGCTCTTTATGTGTACATAAAGGAACATGTACCATCATTTCATTAAAAGCTTGGTTATCATTCATTGAAGCCGACATAAACCCGTCCTTTTTTTTTATTAAATTTTCGATATAATACCACAAAAATTTTAAATTACATAGATATATTTGTATGTGTTAAAAAATTACAGAAAGTTTTAATATCAATTATGATATTGGTTATTTGATTTTTATAGATGCAAGTATATATTGCTTTAAACTCGTAAAACACAATAATAAAAAAGGTAAATAATGTCTAAAGTTAGCTATAAAGACGCTGGTGTTGATATTGACGCAGGAAATCAGTTTGTTGAGAATATTAAACCTCACGTAAAATCTACTTTAATCCCAGGTGTATTAGGTGGAATTGGTTCATTTGCAGGTGCATTTGAGTTACCATCTGGATATAAAAACCCAGTATTACTATCAGGAACTGATGGTGTTGGAACAAAATTGAAACTAGCAATTGATTCAAGAAAATTTGATACAGTTGGTATAGATTTAGTTGCAATGTGTACAAATGATTTATTATGTAACTTTGGTGAACCTCTATTTTTCTTAGATTACTATGCAACTGCAAAACTTGAAGTTGAAGAAGCTACTGATGTTGTAAAAGGAATTGCTCAAGGTTGTATTCAAAGTGAGTGTGCATTAGTTGGTGGTGAAACAGCAGAAATGCCAGGAATGTACAAAGAGGGTGATTTTGATTTAGCAGGTTTTTGTGTAGGTATTGCAGAAAAAGATGAATTAAATAGAATTGAAAGAGTTGCAGCTGGAGATACATTAATTGCACTTCCAAGTTCTGGTATCCACTCAAATGGTTTTTCATTAGTTAGAAAACTTCTTTTAGAAAAACTAGGAATGTCTTTAGAAGATGATTTTCAAGGAAAACCTTTAAAAGATGTATTATTAGAACCAACTAGAATATATGTAAAAGAGTTCAAAGCAAATAAAGATAACATTAACGCATTAGCTCATATTACTGGTGGAGGAATTACAGAAAATCTTCCAAGAGTATTACCAGAAAATCTTAAAGCAGTTGTTTACAGAGATAAAATTAAAACATTACCAATTTTTGATTTTATGAGTGAGCATGTAGAAATAGATGAGATGTACAGAACATTTAATATGGGTGTTGGTATGGTATTAGTTGTTAATCCTGCTAATGTAGAAGCTGTTTTAGCAAATACAGATGGATATGTAATTGGTGAATTAGCTGAAGGTAAAAAAGAAGTAGAATTTAAATAAATTCTATTTAGAAAAGAGGAGATTTACTCCTCTTTCATCTCAATAAATAAAAAGTGTGAATCTTCCAATGCACTTATTGATAAATTATCATCTTTTGTTATTTCTAAAGCATCACCTTCATTTAATATTACATCATTGATTTGGCAACTACCTTCAATTTGTACAAAATAAATCTGCCTATTTTTCTTGATTTTATAATCTATTACTTTACTTTTATCTAGTTCTGAGACAAAAATATTTACATCTTGATATATATTTACTTTAGAGTTTTGTTTATCTGAAGATACAATATTTAATAATTTATTAGTTCTTTGCTCTTTTTTGTATCTATATGAACCATAAAGTTTCTCTAAATTTTTTCTTGGAGGTAAAATCCATATTTGAAGAAGTCTTAAATCCTCTTCATGAAGATTATGTTCGCTGTGAAATATACCATCACCCGCACTTAGATATTGAACTTCTCCTCTATTTAAAGTCTCTTGATTTCCCATAGAATCTTTATGAGTAATACTTCCTTTTACTACATATGAAATAATCTCCATATTATCATGGGGATGTGTATCAAATCCACTGTTTGGATGAATAATATCATCATTTAATACTCTTAAAACACCAAAATTCATATTTGAAGGATTGAAATATTGAGCAAAAGAGAAGTGAAATCTACTCTCTAGCCACCCTAAATTTGATGTTCCCATATTCTCTTTTTGTATTTTTCTTAACATTTATTTTCCTATATAAACAAATTCGTTTACAATAGTTTTTAAACTATCTTCTTCTATTCCTTGAGCATATGAAGTGATAATTTCTCTTGGTGCTACAATTGCTCCAAGTTTTGTAAATTGGTTTCTTGTTGAAGTCATAAAATCTTTTCCATTACTTCCTGAGTGAGTTGCTAGTTGAATTGTTTTTAATGAAAATAGTGCTCTAAAATTTTCACCAATTCTTGAAATCCATGAGATAAAATTCACTAATACAGGAGGCACATTAAAATTATATTCAGGAGAAACAAATACATAACCTTCTGCATCTTTCATTTTTTCTGCTAAGTCAAGTGCTTTTTGAGGAATTCCATCATTTTGTTCTTTTGAAGTATCATACATTGGTAAATTTAAATCAACTAAATTTATAAGTTCACTATCTTTTCCAGAATCTTTTAATTCATCTTTTATTCTATTTGCTAATTTTACATTTTCATTTAAACTTGAAACAAAAATTAAATACATTTTATATCCTTTATTACTAGTTAGTATTAATTATAAATGCAATTATAGTACTAATTAGTATTAATGTCAAGTTTTTTATAAAATAATTTTTGATTTTTTAATAGAAGGTAATAAAGAGGAGAAAATATAATTCCCCTTTATTTGATGGTTTATGCAGCTTTTTTAGCTATTTTTTTAGCAGCTTTTTTAGCTTTTGCAGGTTTAGTTAATTTTAATTTTATTACTTTTTTAGCAACTTTTTTAGCAACTTTTTTTACATCTTTTTTCTTGCTTACTACTTTTTTAGCAGCTTTTTTAGCTATTTTAGCAACTTTTTTTTCTTTTAATTCTTTAGCCATTACATCTTCCCTTTTAATGCTTATATTTTATATAAAAAAGTTATATAATATGGTGATTATATATAAGAAAAATGTGATTGTCAATAGTTAGGCCGTAAAATTATAAAATTTTCTAAGTTTGTTACATCTAAACACTTAACCTCTTCATAATAAAAAATTGGATAATATATTGAGTTTTACATAAAATAGATATGTTTTAAGGATTAAAAAATGTTATTAACACCAGGTCCAACTCCTGTACCAGAGTTTGTAAGAAAAGCTATGGCGGATGTAACTATACATCACAGAACTCCTGAATTTGAACAAATATTTAAAGAAACAAGAGAGTTACTATTTGAACTATTCTCAATGGATGAAGTAGTAATGCTTGCATCAAGTGGTTCTGGCGCAATGGAAGCTTGTGTTACAAATTTAACTTTAAAGAAAGCATTGACTATCAATTCTGGAAAGTTTGGTGAGAGATTTGGAAAAATTTGTAAAGCATTTGATATTGATTATACAGAAATTAAAAATGATTGGGATACACCTGTAAGTGTAGACGCAATAGTTGAAGCTGTAAAAAATGATAGTGATATTGATGCAATATTTATTCAGCTATGTGAAAGCGCTGGAGGATTAAGACATCCAGTAGAAGAACTAGCAAAAGAAGTGAAAAAAATTAATAAAGATATTATGATTGTTGCAGATGGAATTACTGCTGTTGGAGTAGAAAAAATTGATACTACAAATTTAGATGCAGTAATTACAGGAAGTCAAAAAGCATTAATGTTACCACCAGGTTTAGCAATTATTGGTTTTAGTAATGCAGCAGTTGAAAAAATAGATAAAAACCAAAAAGGTTTCTATTTTAATTTAGCAACTGAAATTAAAAAACAAAAAACTAATACAACTGCGTGGACAGCAGCAACTACTTTAATCATTGGATTAAAAGAGATTTTAACTTATATCAAATCAAATGTTGGTTTTGATAAATTGTATGAAGATACTGCAAAAAGAGCTGAAGCAACTAAAGAGGCTTTAAAAGCTATTGGATTTGATATTTATCCAAAAGTACCAGCAAAAGCAATGACAGCAGTTTATACTGAAAAATCAAATGAGATTAGAAAAATTTTAAAAGAAAAATATAATGTAAATATTGCTGGTGGTCAAGACCATCTTAAAGGTAATATTTTTAGAATTAATCATATGGGATTAGTTGAAGATTTTGAAGCTGCATGGGTAGTAAATGCAATTGAATTAGCATTAGATGAATTAGAAATTAGAGACTTTGATGGAACTGCTAACAAAGTTTTTCTTTCCAAAGTATTTAGGGCATAAAAATGATATTTGAGCACGAAATACCAAACGGAAGTAGACTATATTTTGGCAAAAAAGCTAAGCAAAAAAGAGAATTGGAGTATAACGTAAGCAATATCTTACATAGTAACGATTTTGAAGAGATAATTACTCCAAATTTCTCTTACTCTCAACATCAATCAATTCAAAATTCAAAAAAACTTATTAAGTTTTCAGATACAAATAATGAACAAGTATCTTTAAGAGCTGATTCAACTTTAGATGTAGTTAGAATTATTACTAAAAGACTTGGTCGAACTACTAGCCATAAAAAATGGTTTTATATTCAACCTATATTTACATATCCTTCAAATGAAGAGTATCAAATTGGTTGTGAGTGGATAGGCCATGACAATATTTGTGATATTATAAATTTAAATGTTGAAATATTAAAGCAATTAAATATTAATCCAGTATTACAAATTGCAAATATTAAAATACCACGATTGATTAGTAAAGAGCTAGGTCTTGATATAGAACTTTTTAAAAATGGTGAGATTGCTCAATTATTTGAATTAGAAAATGAATGGCTAACAAAATTATTAGAAGTAAAAGATATTAGTGATTTAGAAAAAGTTGTTGATTTAGTACCAGAAAGTATAAGACCTGAAGTTGAATGCTTGATAAAAAAAGCATCAGAAATTAATTATGATAATATAGTAATATCTCCTTTATATTATGGTTCATTGAAATATTATGATGGAATTTATTATAGAGTAATTGATGATAACTTAATACTAAGTAGAGGTGGGATGTATAGTAGTGAAGGTTTAACTTCATTAGGATTCGCACTTTATACAGATAGTTTATTAAAAATTTTAGAGGATTAGAGATTATGAAAGCAAAAGCAGATTTAATAGTTGGAATTCAATGGGGAGATGAAGGAAAAGGTAAAATAGTTGATATGCTTGCTCAAAAGTATGATATTGTTTGTAGAAGCCAAGGTGGACATAACGCAGGACATACAATTTGGGTTGATGGTGTAAAATATGCATTACAATTAGTTCCTTCAGGAATTTTAAATCCAAAAGCTATAAATGTTATAGGTAATGGAGTTGTTTTATCACCAGAAGCAATAATAAAAGAGATGTCTCAATTTCAAAATCTTGAAGGAAGACTTTTTATTTCAGATAAGGCACATTTAAATTTACCTTACCACTCTCAAATTGATCAAGCAAAAGAGAGATTAAAAGGTGACAAAGCTATTGGTACAACAGGAAAAGGGATTGGACCTGCATATGCTGAAAAAATCTCAAGAACAGGTTTTAGAGTTGGTGAATTATTAAATCCAACAAAACTTGCAGAAAATATTATTGAATATTTTGAACAAAATAGAGCAATTTTCGATGTATTAGAAATTGCAACACCAAATAAAGAAGAGTTAACAGCTTTATTAACTGACTATAAAAACAAATTAGCTCCATTCATTACAAATACAACAAATTTAATTTGGGATGCTCTTGATAATAATAAAAAAGTATTATTAGAAGGTGCACAAGGAACGCTATTAGATATTGACCATGGTACTTATCCATATGTTACAAGTTCAAGTACAGTAAGTGCAGGTGCTTGTACAGGATTAGGAATAAGTCCTAAAGATATCGGTGTAGTTACAGGAATTGTAAAAGCTTATTGTACAAGAGTTGGTAATGGACCTTTCCCTTCTGAAGATTTTACAGAAGATGGAGAAAAAATTGCTGATATCGGAAAAGAGTTTGGTACTGTAACAGGAAGAGCAAGAAGATGTGGTTGGTTTGATGCAATTGCAGTAAAACATGCAAGCAGATTAAATGGATGTGACCAATTAGCATTAATGAAGCTTGATGTTTTAGATGGATTTGAAAAAATCAAAATTTGTGTAGCATACGATTTAGATGGAGAAAGAATTAATTATATGCCATCTGATTTAAATAAAGTAACACCAATATATGAAGAGTTTGATGGTTGGGATAGTGTTGTTGGAGTTACTGAGTTTGATAAACTTCCTTTAAATGCAAAAAAATATATAGAAAAAATTGAAGAATTAACTGGAGTAAAAGTAGGTATAATATCTACATCACCAGAGAGAGCAGATACAATTATAAGAGGGTAGGTTATGAGAATAAAATTACATCATACAAAATATATCGCAAGAAGAGTAGCTAGAGATTTAGTTAATTGTGATTTTGTAGAGATTAGAAAAACAAAAGAAGAAATAACTCAAGAGATAGATAGAATTTTAATTGACGATATCGAAAATGAATACGATTTAGACGAAAGAGTTGCTGAAATTTTAGATGGTCAAGAAGATGAAATTGAGTTTTTAAATGCAGATTATAGACAATTATTTTGGATGACTAAAAAAAGAATGGCAAATGAGTTTGGTGTAATTTTAAATAATGAAGATAGATTTTCAGATATTGCACACAAAGTATTAGATTTTTTATGGGAAGAAGATTATATTCATTATACTTGTTCTGATAACAAAATTAAAAATGTTATCTTTACTTCAATAGATGAATTTTTAAAAGGGTTTGAAAAAGCAGATAGTGTTGTGCTAGATAAAATCAAAAATTATAAAAGAAAATTGATTCCTGGTACAGAAGAGTATGACATAGTTTACAATAGACTTTATGAAGAAGAATTAATTAAAAAAGGGTTAATGTAATATGCAAAAAGTTTGGATTTATTTAGAAAATGACGTGTTTTTAGAAGCAAATTCATTTGGTGCAACAGGTACAAGTGTTGGAGAAATTGTATTTAATACATCATTGACAGGATATCAAGAGATTATCTCTGATCCTTCATATGCAGGTCAATTTATTACATTTACAATGCCAGAAATTGGAAATGTAGGAGTAAATCAAAATGATATGGAGAGTACAACTTGTCATTGTAAAGGTGTAATAGTTAGAAATTATCATCATGAATATTCAAACTATAGAGCACAAGCTGATTTAGACTCTTTATTAAAAGAGAATAACGTACTTGGTATTTGTGATATAGATACAAGATATCTTACAAAAATGGTAAGAGATGAAGGTGCAATGATGATGATTGCATCAACAGAAATCCATGATAAAGATGAACTAAGAAAATTATTACAACAAAGCCCAAGAATTGAAGATATAAACTATATTGAAGAAGTAACAACAAAAGAGCCATACATCCATAAAAATGGTGCATGGAATCATCAAAAATTAGCTTATAACAAAGCTGTAATGAGTGATAAAAAAGTTGTAGTTATTGACTTTGGTGTAAAAAGAAATATTTTAAATGAACTAGTAGAAGCTGGACTTGAAGTAGAAGTTATACCTGCAAGTTTCAAAGCAGATGATATTATTGCAAGATTTGAAGCTGGTGAAATTGGTGGAGTATTCTTATCTAATGGACCAGGTGATCCTTTAACTTTAACAAAAGAGAAAGAACAAGTTCAAAAATTAATCAATACTAATATTCCAATGTTTGCTATTTGTTTAGGACATCAAATGTTATCAATAGCACATGGGCACGATACATATAAATTAAAATTTGGTCAACATGGTGGTAACCATCCAGTTGCAAATCCAGAGACTAAAGTTGTTGAAATTACAGCGCAAAACCATAATTATAATGTACCAGATAGTATTGTTGAAATTGCAGAAATCACACATATGAACCTTTTTGATAATACAATTGAAGGTGTAAAATATAAAAATAAAGAGATATTCTCTGTGCAACATCACCCAGAAGCATCTCCCGGACCACATGAGTCTAAATATATTTTTGCAGAATTTGCTAAGATTGTAAAATAAGTAAATCTTATTTTCACAATCTTAGTGTTGAAGTTTGAAAATCATTTATACTTTTTTTGATTTTCAAACTTTATTGACCGAAAAAATCGTTTGTTTATATCATAGGCAGAATGAATTTTGCAATTAATGCATAGGTACCAGCAGCAGCAATACCACCGGCAATTCCAGCAACTAAATCATCACCCATTACTCCCCATCCACCTTTTACATTTCTATCAATTCTACCTATAATAGATGGTTTCCATATATCAAATAGTCTAAAATATATAAAAGCTAAAGGAGCTAAATAATATATATTTTCAGGTGTAACTCCACAAATAGAAAGAGCAATCCACATACCAGCAAGTTCATCTATTACAATCTCTTTGCTATCATGCTCTTTTACTTCTTCTTCATACTTATCAATTTGTTTTACTGCAATTACAGTAATTAATAGTGCCAATAAAAATAGTGTAGATTCATGAATAACTTGCAAAAGTGCAATTGCAAAAAGAAGTGATAAAAAACTTCCAGCAGTTCCAGGTGCTTTTGGGCTTAGTCCACTATAACATACAGTTAAAAAGAATTTTCTCAAATTAGTTCCTTATTTTTTCTTTTCAATACCAAGTTTTTTTCTTTTTTCCCATAAAGATTTTCTTGAAATACCTAGTTTTTTACTTAGCTCTGTATCTGGGTATTTAGATTGAAATGATAATACCATTAGTTTTACATAATCATTAATTGTCATTATATTATTATTTAATACAACTAAATCGGGATTATTAAATTCAACTTTTTTATATGGGAACTCTTCTTCTTTCTCTAAAGATGTAATTATGCATTTTTTATCTTCAATAAGTTTTATTAAATTATCTTTTGCACTCTTTTTCAATGTATGAAAATCTGTAAGATAATAAATTCCTTTATATGAGTTACTATTAAGCTCTTTTTGCCAATTATCTAAACTAAGAGAAATAAATTTAACTCCAAGAGCCATTTTTTTAGATAAGTTAAACACTAATTTATCTGCACATTTTTGAGAGTTTGTCTCTATTAATACAGGAAATGTTGGAGGTAAAGTATTATCTTCTAAATCAATATCTCTAAACATAAAATCAAGATATCTTCTCATAGTATATAGCTCTTGTCTTAGTGCTCTACACTCTTTATAATGATATATTTTTCTTAATAATTCATCCATAATAAATGGCTTCATTATATAATCTTTTGCACCATCTTTTATAGGGTTTGTTACAGTTTCATCTGAGATATAAGAAACTAGAAGAATGATAATAGAATCTTTATATTTTTTTATTATATTTTTACATTGCATACTTGGAAGGGAAGTAGATAATAATACAATATCGTAATCTTTTGTTAAACTATCAAGATTTGGTGATTCTACATAATCACAGCTATGCCCATCATCTAATAGTCTTGATACAACTTTTTGCGCTAAATAAATTTCACTTTCAATTATTAATATATTCATATCTGTTTTTTCCAATCATAATATTTCACTGTTGCAACACTTTGTACTGCTACTCCTTCGCTTCTTCCAATAAAACCTAACTTTTCTGCAGTTGTTGCTTTTATATTTACAAACTGTTTCTCTATTTTTAATAAAGATGCAATTTTTGATTTGATTTCTTGTTTATATGGATTGATTTTTGGTTTTTGAGCAATAATAGTCAAATCAAGGTTTATGATTTCATAACCTACATTTTTAACAAATTGAACAATCTCTTCTAATAGTATTTTAGAATCCACACCTTTATATTTCTCATCTGTATCAGGAAAAAATTCTCCAATATCTCCTGCACCTATTGCACCTAATAGTGCATCAATTACAGAATGAATAAGAACATCTCCATCACTATGAGCTTTAAATCCATAATCTACATCAATCTCTACTCCACCTAAGAACATCTTTTTATTATCTTCAAATGGATGAATATCAAATCCAGTTCCAGTAAAGAAGTTATTTGAAGGAGATGGTAACTCTTTTATAACTTCTAAATCTTCACTAAATGTAATTTTTTTACTTTTAATACTACCTTTTACATATTTTACTTGACCATTGATATTTTTAATTGCAGAACTGTCATCTGTAAATTCAATATCAGTTTTTAAAGCTTGATTTAAAATTTTAGTATTTGAAAGTTGAGGAGTTTGAATAAGTTTAACATTATCTCTGTTTATTGTATTGTTTTCATATATAACTGTATCAGATACATCTAATACAGGAACAATACAGTCAGCTTCATTTTTTGAGTCTATTAAGTTAGTTACCACACAAGAAGGTATATTAACCCTTGCAACGTCAGTTATCATTACAAAATCTGAATCAATGTGTTTTAAAGCATTTTTGATTGATTTTTGTCTTGTATCTCCACCTTCAACAAAAGTTATATCATCACAGAAGTTTTGCATATAATTTAACTCATATTTGCTAGAAGTAACAACTATTTTGTCAAAAGAGTAATACGAAGTGAGTTTTTTTGAAACATATAACCAAATAGGTTCGTTATCGACTCGAAGCCACTGTTTTTTAGTGCTTTGATTAAATCTTGAAGAGTTACCAGCACAGAGAATTACCAATGAAACATTAGACAAATTCTTCCTCCTTGTGTAAAAAAGTTACAAATTATAGTCTAATGTAACTTATGCCAAATTTAAGTTTAGTTACTAGTTTTAGCTTTCAAGCTGTCAATGGCATTAATTAGTGGTTCTATATCAAAATTATATTCGATTGCTTTTTCAAGTGCTTTTTGTACATTCTTGTCTGATAATGGTCCTGTAATGTCACATGCACATTTAACTACTTCAAGTATTTGAGCTTTTTTGATATAGTCTTTTGGACAAGAATCTAAATCATTTACAAAACCAATAGAGAAAATTAGTTCAGGACTTAACTTCCAATGTTTAAAAATATTTGCTGTAATTCTTGCACACGAGTAACCAGTAAATTTCTTCTCTGCTTCTTCTGTACTATCTCTTAATACTTTTTGAAATTGTTGTAATTCATTCTCTTCACATATAACATCAGAAATAATAAATTTTCCTATCTCTTGTAAAAATGCAGCTAATACTAAATCATCTTTTGTATTTTTATCAAGAGCAGATACCCAAGTATTTACAAGTTGTGAGGCAAGATTAGAAACATACATAAAATCATCAGGTGTAGCATCATAAGCTTGTAGATTTGATTTAATTAAATCTTGTACTACTGAACCTAATGCTATAGAAATACAAAAGTTTACACCAAGCAAAGATATCGCTCTATGAACTGTATTTACATGATCTCTAAAAGAAAAAATAGAAGAATTAGCAACTCTAAGTAGAGTCGTTACAATTAAAGGATCTTTTTCAATTATTTTTAGTAAATCTTCTGGCTCTTTATTTGGAAGTTTTCTAAACTCCTCTAATTCAATTACACTTTTTGGTAATGGAGGAAGTGAATCTATTTTTTCAATTAACAATTTACTCATAACTAATCCTACTATCTAAAATAAATATTGTAATTTTAAATTGTACTATACACAAAATAAAGTAATATACTTATGAAAAAAGCAAACTAATCTTAATATTGATAACTTAGATTAAATAATTAAGGTTATCTAAAAAAAATTTGATATAATCAGGTGAAATTTTATGATAGGATTTG
The DNA here is from genome assembly GCF_004116725.1 of Arcobacter sp. CECT 8986. NCBI lineage: Bacteria > Pseudomonadati > Campylobacterota > Epsilonproteobacteria > Campylobacterales > Arcobacteraceae > Arcobacter > Arcobacter sp. CECT 8986. The sequence goes on from NZ_PDKG01000015.1 coordinate 19,679, forward strand.
ATAATGAGAGATTGGCTAGACAATCATAAGAATGATGAAGTACGAACACAGATGTATTATGCTAAAAGAGGCATAATTACACCAGATATGGAGTATGTAGCAAAAGTAGAAAACATTGAGCCTGAGTTAGTTAGAAAAGAGATTGAAAGAGGAAGATTAATTATTCCTGCAAATGTTAATCATAAACATTTAAAACCTATGGCAATTGGATTAGCTTCAAGCTGTAAAATAAATGCAAATATTGGTTCTTCTGCATTAGCTTCAGATATTGAAGGTGAAATTGAGAAAGTTGATGTATGTTTAAAATATGGAGCAGATACAATAATGGATTTAAGTACAGGTGGTGACTTAGATGCAATTAGATCAGCTGTTATAAAACACTCAACAGTGCCAATTGGGACAGTGCCAATTTATCAAATTTTACATGATGTAAAAGATAAGATAGAAGATTTAACTATTGAAAAAATGTTAGAAACACTTGAAAAACAAGCACAACAAGGTGTATCTTATTTTACAATTCATGCAGGATTTTTATTAAGATTTATGCCTCATATTGCAAAAAGAAAAATGGGTATTGTTTCAAGAGGTGGTTCTTTAATGGCTGCATGGATGATGCACTACCATAAAGAAAATCCATTTTATGATGCATTTGATGAGATATTAGATATTTGTAGAAAATATGATGTTTCTTTATCGTTAGGTGATTCATTAAGACCAGGTTGTCTAGCAGATGCAAGTGATGAAGCACAATTAAGTGAATTAAAAATTTTAGGTGAATTAACACTTAGAGCTTGGGAAAAAGATGTTCAAGTGATGATTGAAGGACCAGGTCACGTTCCTTTAAATCAAATAGAAAGAAATATGAAACTTGAAAGAGAATATTGTCATGAAGCACCATTTTATATTTTAGGACCTCTAACAACTGATATTGCTGCTGGTTATGACCACATCTCTTCTGCTATTGGTGCAGCTGTTGGTGGATGGCATGGAGCAAGTATGCTTTGTTATGTTACACCAAAAGAACATTTAGGTTTACCAAATGCAGAAGATGTTAGAAATGGTATTGTTGCATACAAAATTGCAGCACATAGTGCAGATATAGCAAGAGGTAGAAAAGGTGCAAGAGATATTGATGATGAGATGTCTGATGCAAGATATGGATTTGATTGGAATAAACAATTTGAACTTTGCTTAGACCCAGAAAGAGCAAAAGAGTTCCACGATGAAACTTTACCTCAAGATGTATTTAAAGAAGCAGAATTTTGTTCAATGTGTGGACCAAAATTTTGTTCATATAAAATTACTCAAAAAATCGTTGACCAACACGGCGATAAAATGGTAGAAGCAGTATAAAAAGAGTTTAATAGCTCTTTTTATATAATATTTTTTTATACTACTTTCCTCTCTCCCCTAATAAATCTTTTTGCAAAATTAGCATAAAATTGTACAGTAAAAGTATTGATTTAAATTAAGACAAAAATTATCCTAATTAGATATAATACGCTAAAATTAAATTAAGGAATTTATATGGCAACAGTAGCAGATATAAAAAGTGCATTAGAAAATGTAAAATATCCAGGCTTTGCTAAATCTATCATAGAGTTTGGATTTGTAAAAGATGTTCAAGTTGATGGTTCTGCCTGTAGTATTTTACTTGATATTACTTCAAGTGCTAAAGAAGTAGAAGAAGAACTAAGAAAAGAGATTTCAACAGTATTAAGTAATTTAGTAGAAAATATAACAATTAATATAAAAAAACCACAAGAGCCAAAGCAACATAGTAATAGTGTAAGTGGAAAAAATATTGCTCCTCATATTAAAAACTTTGTTATGGTAAGTTCTGGAAAAGGTGGAGTAGGAAAATCTACTACAACAGTTAACTTAGCAGTAGCAGCGGCAATGCAAGGTAAAAAAGTAGGTATTTTAGATGCAGATATCTATGGACCTAATATTCCTAGAATGATGGGATTACAAGGTAAAGAAGTTGAAGTTATAGGAAATAAAGCAAAACCATTTAATGCTTATGGTGTTGATGTTATGTCTATGGGTTCATTGATGCAAGAAGGTCAAGCACTTATTTGGAGAGGTGCTATGATTATGAAAGCTATTGAACAACTTCTAAGAGATATTTTATGGGAAGAGTTAGATATTTTATTTATTGATATGCCTCCTGGAACTGGTGATGCTCAACTTACATTAGCTCAAAGTGTTCCTGTAACTTGTGGAGTTAATGTAACTACTCCTCAACATGTTGCACTTGATGATAGTAGAAGAAGTTTAGATATGTTTAGTAAACTTCATATTCCTATTGGTGGAATTATTGAAAATATGAGTGGATTTATTTGTCCAAAATGTGGAGAAGAATCAGATATATTTGGAATGGGAACTTGTGAAGCATTAGCAGAACAATATAATACTCAAGTTTTAGGAAATCTTCCAATTGAACCAGCAATTAGAGAAGGTGGAGATGCAGGTAAACCAGTTGTTTATTTCCAACCAGAATCAGAGTCAGCAAAAAGATATATGAAAGCAACTCAAAAACTAATTGAATATATAAATGAAGTAAGTGATAAAGTTGAAAATGCTTCAATTCAACCAACAACACCTCCTGGTGTAAGTGCTTGTAGTACAGCAGGTGCAGCAAAATCTAGTAACCATTCTCATGGTGGTGGATGTGGTTGTCACTAATTTTTAAGTAAAGAGAGCTTTTCTCTTTACTTCTTTTTTAATAAATCTTTCTTATAGTATTCATACTTATTATTTAAAGGTAAAATTATGAATATTGAAAAAATCCATGAAGAGATAAAAAAATTTTCTAAACAAAGAGATTGGGATAAACATCACAATCCAAAAAATCTAGCAATGGCATTGAGTGTAGAAACAGCAGAATTAGTAGAAATTTTTCAATGGTTAGATTTTGATGCTTCCAAAAATTTAAGTGCTGAAAAGAAAATACATTTAAAAGAAGAGATTGCAGATGTTGCAATATATTTAATTCGAATTTGTATGTCATATAATATTGATTTAGAAGAGGCAATATTTGAAAAAATGATTAAAAATGAAAAGAAATATCCTTTGTATGATGAAGATGGAAATAAAATAAATTACAATAAAAAATAAGACCCTTTCTTATAAAATATTTAGATATTTTATTTAATAAATAACTTTCTTCCTTTATGTGAAAAAATATAATAAAATTATGAAAAGATGTAAAGGAGGGAACTATGTTTCTAGGTAAAATAGCACTTTTAGTTGTTGGTGGACTTTTGATTTTTATGGGATTAAGTTTTATTGTAAAAACATTTGTTAGAAAAGAAGATTAATTAATCTTCTTTTCTTGAATTTTTCTCTTCAATTCCTGAAATTCCAAATCTTCTTGCTAATTCTTGTTTTACTCTATCTGGGTTGATATTTTTACTAGCCATTGCTACTAAGCAGTGGTACATTAAATCAGCAGCTTCATAAACAATTTCTTCTTCATCATTATCTTTTACTGCAAAAGTAAATTCTCCCGCTTCCTCTACTACTTTTTTAAGCATAGAGTTCTCTTTTCCTTTTAAAAGTTTTGCTGTGTAAGACTCTTTAGGATTAGCATTTTTTCTTTCATAAATAGTATGATAAAGAGTATCAATTACTCCATATGCACTAGTTGTATCTATTTTTACTTCACTTACTTCTTCATTTGTTTCTAAATTAGTAAAAAAGCATGATTTTCTACCTGTATGGCAAGCAACACCAATTTGTTCTACTTTTAATAAAACTGTATCATTATCACAATCTAAAAGAATCTCTTTTACATTTTGAATGTGTCCTGATGTTTCACCTTTTTTCCATATTCTTTGTTTACTTCTACTAAAGTAGTGAGCAATTTTTGTATTTAATGTTAATTCTAAAGCTTCTTTATTCATATATGCAAGCATTAAAACTTCATTTGTATTTGAATCTTGAGTAACCACTGGTATTAAATTATTCATTTTTTCCCAGTCAATTTTATCTATCATACTCATTTGGAATATCCCTTATTTTAAAAGTTAATAAAAATCGTAGTTTTGAAGAAATAAATAAGAAGAAAACTTCTTATTTATTTATAGAGCTATCTCTTGCTTTATCTTTTGTGTCAACCCAAATATTTGGTGTTGAACCACCTGGTGTTAAGAAAATTTTAGCATCTTTATTTGTTCTAAGTGCTTCATTAAATTTACCTTGAACATCAATTTGTTGCATTCTAAGTAATTTATCAGTTAAAGAAGTTGCAATAGCTTTATTTGCTGCTGCTTGTGCTTTAGCTTCAATTGTAACAGCATCTGCTCTACCTTGAGCTTCAATTCTGTTTTTATCAGCTTCCCCTTTTGCTAAGGCAGCTTTTTTCTCAGCTTCTTGTTTTGCTCTTTGAACTTCGTATCTTACTCTTTGTGCTTCTTGATTTGCAATTTGAACTCTTTCAATTTGATCTTTGATTTTTTGTGGTAATACAATTTCTGTTAATTGAACTGATTCAACAGAAACAGGTTTACCTTCAAGAGACTCAATCTCTTTTCTAATACCATTTTCAATCATAGTTGCAATTTCATTTCTTTTTGTTGGAAGTGCTTCTGCATTAAATCCACCAACAACATTTCTTACAATATTTCTTACAACGGGGTCAACAATTTTATCTTCCCATCTAAGTCCCCAAGTTTCGATTGTTTTTGGAGCACCTTGTGCTGTAAGTCTATATTGAACTGTTAATTCAATAGAAACTGGTAATCCTCTAGCATCTAATATGTTAATAGCAGGATATAATCTAATACTTTGATCATATGTACCACTAGTTTCATATGTTTTGTAGTTAATTAGTCTTACTTTTGTATCAACAACTATAACTTTTTGAAAAACTGGAATATAAAGATGAAAACCTGGATATAAAGGTGTCTCATTATATTTACCAGCAGTTGCTTTAATACCTACTTGTCCTGATTCAATAATAACAAATGGCTTGAAAACAAACAACATAATCACAACAATAATTATTGCGTATAAAAAACCTGCTTTTTTACCAAAGTTTTTAAAAAATTCAGGTGGCTCAAAGGGTGGTTGATAGTTACCTTTGTTTCCTCCTCCTGAATTATTACCTTGTTGTCTATTTTTAAAGTAATCGTTGTCAATTGGCATATTTATCCTTTTTATTAATTAATATATGTCAAATATTTTAAATACTTCTCGTTTTTCCCTGCAACTACATCAAAGTATGCACTTTGTAGTTTTTCTGTAATAGGTCCTCTTGAACCACATCCAATAACTCTACTGTCAACATCTCTAATAGGTGTTACTTCAGCAGCAGTTCCAGTAAAGAATGCTTCATCTGCAATATATATTTCTTCTCTTGTAATTCTTCTTCTTTGAACTTCATATCCAAAATCTTTTGCTAACTCAATAACAGTTGATTGAGTAATTGATTCTAATGAGTTATCATTTGGAGGAGTAATTACAACACCATCTCTTACTATAAATAAACATTCTCCACTAGCTTCTGCAATATATCCACTATCATCTTTTAATAATGCTTCATCATAACCAGCTTCAACTGCTTCGAATTTTGCCATTTGTGAATTTAAATAGTTTGCTGATGCTTTAGCTTTTCCCATAGTTGAAGTATTTGATGGTTTATTGTAAGAACTAATTTTTACTCTAACACCATTTTTCATACCTTCTTCACCAAGGTAAGCTCCCCATTCCCATGCAGAAATAGATACGTTTACTGGGCATTGTTTATGATAAATTCCCATAACACCATAACCTAAGTAAACAAGTGGTCTAATATAAGCACCATTAAATAATTCATTTTTTTGTAATAGCTCAATTTGAGCATTTTTTAATTCTTCATATGTAAAAGGAATATCTAATAATAGCATTTTTGCTGAATTAAAAAGTCTTTTTGTATGCTCTTCTAATCTAAAAATAGCACATCTTCCATCCGCTGTTTTATAAGCTTTTGTCCCTTCAAATATTCCATTACCATAGTGTAATGTGTGAGTTAAAACATGAACTTTCGCATCATGCCAATCAACAAATTTTCCATCCATCCAGATGTATTTAGCTTCTGTCATTTTCTTTTATCCTGAATAAAATTTTTGTAAATAGTTTATCGAAGATTATATTAAAAAAAAGTGAAGATATTTTTATTTAGTTATTTTGAAATTATTGTTTAATTTTTTTTTGATAAGATTTGCAAATTTTATCAAAGGTAGAAACGATGACACAACAAGAGTTTTGGAATAAAAAGTTTTCTAAAGAGGGCTTTTTTTATGGGGAAAATGCAAATAGTTTTTTAAAAGCTAATGAAAATTTATTAAAAGACTCAAAAAAACTTCTATTTTTAGGTGAAGGAGAAGGAAGAAATGCTATATATTTTGCATTAAATAACTCTTTTGATATTGAAGCAATTGATGCTTCAAATATAGGATTAGAAAAATTACAAAATCGTGCAAAAGATTTAAAATTAAATAATATCTTGACTACTTGTATGGATTTAAATGAATGGAATCCTACAAAAAAGTATGATGCAATTTTATTTTCTTATTTACATATGCACGAAGATGATAGAGATAAATTATTTAAAAATATAGAAGATTCTTTAAATACAAATGGATATTTTATTGCAGAAGTTTTTTCAAAAAAACAGATAGATTATTCAAGTGGTGGACCAAAAGATTTAACTTTATTATATGATGAAAATGACTTTTTAAATAGGTTTAGTAACTCTAAAAAAGTTAAAATAAGTGAAGAAATAGTAAGTTTGCAAGAAGGAAATGGTCACCAAGGTAAAGCTTGTGTGATTAGAGTAATAATACAGAAAAAATAGTGTTTAAATACTTCTTAACAACTATTTATATATACTACAAATAATTAATATTAAGAATAATTATACTAGAGAAAAACATGGCTAAAAATATAGAACAATTAATAAAAGAAAAGGTACTTATAATTGATGGTGCAATGGGTACACAGTTACAAATTGCAGATATTAAAGATGAGTATTGGGAATATGAGGGAAATAATTTAGAAGGGTGTAATGAGTTATTAAACTTAACAGCTCCTCACATAATAGAAAAAATTTATGATGCGTATGCATATGCTGATGCAAATTTAATCAGTACAAATACTTTTGGTTCAATGCCTTGGGTTTTAGATGAATATGATATTGGAGATATGTCATATGAGTTATCTAAACTAAGTGCTCAAATTGCAAAAAAAGTATGTGATAAATATGAAACAGAAGATAAACCAAGATTTGTATTAGGTTCTATTGGACCAGGAACAAAACTGCCTTCTTTAGGTCATATAAAATATGATCAAATGTATGAAGGTTATAAAACTATGGCTAGTGGGCTAGTTGATGGTGGAGTTGATATATTTTTATTAGAGACTTGTCAAGATCCTTTACAAATAAAATCAGCTTTACATGCTTTAAATGATGTTGCACCTCATATTCCTATTATGGTTTCAGTTACTATTGAACTTAGTGGAACAATGTTAATAGGAACAGATGCTGCTACAATTGCAACAATATTAGAGCCTTTTAATATTTTATCTTTAGGTTTTAACTGTGGAACAGGACCAAAACAAGTACATAAACATGTAAAAACATTAAGTGAAGTTTCAAAATTTCCTATTTCTGTTCATGCAAATGCAGGATTACCACAAAATAAAGGTGGATATACATATTATCCAATGGGCCCAAAAGAGTTTGTAGAACTTCAAGAAAAATTCTTAGAGATTGATGGAGTTGCTCTTCTTGGTGGATGTTGTGGAACTACTCCTCAACATATAAAAGCATTATCAGATGCAGTGCAAGGTAAAAAACCACTTGAACCAAAAGGAAAACAAGAGCCATCTTTAGCTTCACTATTTAATAGTGTACCTTTAAAGCAAGAATCAACAGCACTATTAATTGGTGAAAGAAGTAATGCAACAGGAAGTAAAGCTTTTAGAGAACTTTTAAAAGCAGAAGATTATGAGGGTACTTTAAGTGTAGGACAACAGCAAGTAAGAGCAGGTGCTCATGTAATTGATGTGAGTGTTGGTTTTGCAGGAAGAGATGAGAGTAAAGATATGGATGAAGTGATATCTTTATATACTCAAAAAATAGCACTTCCTTTAATGCCAGATTCAACTCAAATAGCAGCATTAGAAGTAGCACTTAAAAATATTGGTGGAAGACCAATTATTAACTCTGTTAATTTAGAAGATGGTGAAGAAAAGTTTGATGCAGTTTGTAAATTAGCCAAAAAATTTGGAGCAGCTTTAGTTTGTCTAGTAATTGATGAAGTTGGTATGGCAAAAACTTGTGAGCGAAAAGTAGAAGTTGCACAAAGAATTTTTGATTTGGCAGTAAATAGACATGGATTTAGACCAGAAGATTTAGTTTTTGATATGCTTGTATTTACAGTTGGTTCTGGAGATGATGAATATAGAACAGCAGCAGTAGAAACAATAGAAGCAATCAGAAAGTTTCAACAAATGCATCCAGAAGTAGGAACTACTCTTGGATTATCAAATATCTCTTTTGGACTTGATGCAAAAGCAAGAATATATTTAAATTCTATGTTCTTACACCATTGTGTAGAAGCTGGATTAACAAGTGCAATTGTTAATGTAAAACATATCTTACCAATGAACAAAATATCTGAAGAAGATAAAAAAGCTTGTAATGATTTATTATTTAATAATCAAGAAGAGGGTGATCCATTATTTAAGTTTATAGATCACTTCTCTAATCTTGAAGAGCAAGAAGAAGAGAGTGATGAAGAGTTTCAAAAATTAAAGCCAATTGAAAAAGTTAAAAAACTACTTTTAGATGGCGATAAAGAAAGAATGTTACCTCTTGTAGAAGAGTTAAGACATGAAGTAAAACCAGAGGTAATAGTAAATGAGTGGCTAATTGATGGAATGAAAGTAATTGGAGATTTATTTGGAAGTGGTCAAATGCAATTACCTTTCGTTTTACAAAGTGCAGAGACAATGAAAGCTACTGTTGATGCATTAAATCCATATTTACCAAAAGAAGACAAAGCTAGTGAAACTATATTAGTTTTAGGTACTGTAAAAGGTGATGTTCACGATGTTGGTAAAAACCTTGTTGATATCATTTTAAGTAATAATGGATTTAAAGTTATAAATATTGGTATTAAAGCTGATATAAATGAATTTATTATTGCCGTAAAAGAACATAAAGCACAAGCAATAGGAATGAGTGGATTACTTGTAAAAAGTACTGCTGTTATGAAAGAGAACTTAGAAGAGTTACAAAGACAAGGAATAAATATTCCAGTGTTATTAGGTGGTGCTGCTTTAACTAAATCTTTTATAAATGATTTTTGTAGACCAATATATGATGGACCAATCTTTTATTGTAGAGATGCTTTTGATGGTGTAGTATCAATGCAACGTATAGAAGAAGGTGACATAAATAATACTGCTTTAGCAGCTGATTTAATTGAAGTTGCTGATACTTCAACTAAAAAAGAGGAAAAAGAAGTTGTTATTCCTGAATACAAAGATATAAAGCTTCCTAAAGCTGCTGAGTTTACTTTTCCACCTTATTGGGGAAGAAGTGCTAAAGTAAGTGATGAAATAGATAATGATTTAGTATTTAAATGGATAAATCATAGAGTTTTATTTAGACAAAGATGGGGATATCAAAGAGCTGGTCAAAAGACAGAAGATTTCATTAAACATGAAAATGAAGTAGTAGAGCCTTTATATGAAAAATTAAAAGAAGAGTTAATTCAAAATGATATATTTAAACCAATATCTATAATGGCATATTATCCGTGTATTTCTTATGATAATAAGTTATATATATTTGATGCAAAAAAATATGGATTTAACTCTTTAGAAGAAGCAAAAAATGTTCCACCGCTAAAAGAAGCTATTAAAGTGTTAGAATTTCCAAGACAAAGAAGAAAACCTTTTAGATGTATAGCAGACTTTTTTGCAAATGATAGATTAGATGTGGTTGCATTTACTTTAGCAACTGCTGGACTAAAAATAACATCATATGAAAGAAAACTTTATGATGAAGGAAAATTTACAGAATATTTTCAAGTACATGGTTTAGGTGTAGAGTTAGCAGAAGCTTTAGCTGAGGTTATACATAAACAAATAAGACTTGATTTAGATATTGTTCCAAAAGAAGGTCCAACTTTAAATGATGTACAAATGAAACAATATGTAGGTTGTAGATATTCTCCTGGATATGCTGCTTGTCCAGAACTTAGCCAAAATAGAGATTTTTATGATTTATTAAATCCAGAAGAGTTTGGAATTACATTAAGTGAAACATTCCAAATGGATCCAGAGCAAACTACTTGTGCAATAGTAGTTCATCACCCAGAAGCAAATTACTATAACGTTTAAGTAAAATAAGTAGTTTTTAACTACTTATTTTATTTTTCTACATAAATTACTTACTTTTAAAAAAACTTTATAATAAAAAATCCTTAATAAATCTCTATAAGATATAGAGAACGACAATAAAAGCACCCAAAGAAACGGTAATATAAAGACATAAGGCGAAAGAAATTGCAAATTTAAGCTTTAATTAAGCGTAAGCTCTTGACAAAGAGTAAAAAA
>NZ_PDKG01000016.1 GCF_004116725.1 Arcobacter sp. CECT 8986
TTTAACTAAGCCTTTTTTTTTACACATTATTTCCCTTTATATTACTATTTTTATTGTTGTTTCTATTTATTTTTTATACTGTTCCTATTCTTATTTGCACACTTTCTATCCCTATTATATTTGCTTTTATATGACTATTGTTTATTTCTATTGTTGTATTTCTTATTACTTAATATATTTATTTCTTGTAAGTGATTGTGGTTATAATTCTTTATTATATAATATTACTGGGTAGTTTTTTATGTAGTTTAATATGCGTTTTTATTAGAGAAAAGGTTATCTTTTATTTAATCCTTTGTTAGATTTAATTTATGGCACATTTTAATACCATAAAGGAATATAATCCATGAAACATATATCCAAAAGATTGAAAATAATAGTGTTGATAAAGAACCATAAATAGTTGTGTATGTTTTATTATAAATAACATAATAAACAAACAGATTTTTAGTAATAGAAAGTATTGATAAAGTTACAAAAGAGGAGATAATGGCAGCTTTATTTTTAACATACTTATTAACACTTAATTTAAATAATATAAAAAATATAAGCCATGCAACAATAAAAGTAGTTAAACTATTTAAAATTGAATTACTATATAAAGATATAACAATATCTGAAATAGTAAAAATAAAAGGCAATGCAATTAAAAATATTAAATAAAAAAGAAATGATTTGTAAATTGGTCTTCTTTTTGCCTTATGTATTTTATTAATGATGTATTCGTAGTCTTTAAAGAACATTACAAAGACAAAAAACATATAAACAATACCAATATAGCCTAACTTATTAGAATTAGATATAAAGCTTTTAAATTCATTTACAAACTCTTTTGAATGCATAGGATTTAAAATATCAAATACGTAAGTTATAAAAGTATCAAGATATCCTTGAAAAATTTCTAATGAAGATATTATTGCAATTAATAGAGCAATAATAGGTAGTATCGAAAAGATAGTAAAGAAGCTAAGACTTGCAGCATAATAAGTAGTATCATCATTAAAAAAAGAATCAATAAATCCTATTATACTTTTGTAATACCTTACTGCAAGACTCTGCTTTTTCATTTTATAAACCCATTTTAAATGGATTTAAAATATTATTTGGATCAAATGCTCTTTTTATACTTCTAAATAATTCTAATTCTGCATCATTAAATGCAATACTCATAAATGGAGCTTTTGATAATCCAATTCCGTGTTCACCACTTAATGTTCCTTCTAAATCTACAACAAATTGAAAAATCTCTTCAATAGCTTTATGTCCATCTGCCATCTCTTTTTCATTTGTTTTATCTTTTACCATAACATTAACATGGATATTTCCATCACCTGCATGTCCAAAACAAGGTACATTAAATCCATATTTCTCACCAATTTTATATATTCCATCTAATGCTTCTGGAAGTTTTGCTCTTGGTACAGAGATATCTTCATTTAATTTTTTTGTTCCATAAATTGCAGTTGCAGGACTTGCATTTCTTCTTGCAAACCAAAGTTTTGCACTCTCTTCTTCATCTTTAGCAATAATAAAATCAGTAGAACCAAAATTAGCGAATGAATCTTTTAATGTTTGAAGTTGTGAATCAATTTCAGCTTGGCTACTTCCATCTACATCACCAACTAAAATTCCTCCTGCATTTTCAGGTAATTCAACTTGAGGAAATTTCTTTTTAAGTGCCTTAATCACAAGTGCATCTAAAAATTCCATCGCAACAGGATTAGCACCATTTGCAAGAGATTTAAATACTGCATTCATTGCTTTATTTACATCAGGAAAAACTCCCATGTATGTTTGTTTACATTTTGGTTTAGGAATCAGTTTTAATGTTATTTCAGTTATTACTGCAAGTGTACCTTCACTAGCAATTAAGATACCTGCTGTGTTATATCCTGCAACATCTTTGATTGTTTTTTTACCTGCTGTGATAATTTCACCATTTGGTAAAACTGCTCTTAATGCCACAACATAATCTTTTGTTATACCATATTTTGCTGCTCTCATTCCTCCAGCATTTTCACTTACATTTCCACCAAGTGTAGAGTATTGTTCACTTGCTGGATCTGGTGGATAAAATAATCCTACTTCTTCAACTGCTTTTTGAAATTGCATATTAATTAAACCTGGTTGAACAACACCAACCATATTTTCCATATCAATTTCAATTAGTTTATTCATATGTCTTTCTAAACTAAGAATAATCCCTCCATTTGAAGGTAAAGCTCCACCTGTAAAACCAGAACCTGCACCTCTTGGTACAATTATAATTTTGTGTTCATTACAATATTTTAATATTTTTGATACGTCTTGTTCATCTCTTGGAAAAACAACTGCATCAGGTTCAAATCTCTCTTTAGTTGCATCATAACAATATGCAATTAAGTGAGCTTTATCAGCTCTTATATTTTCTTCTCCGACTACTTCTTTGAAGTAGTCTAGATGTTTTGAATCAATCATTAATTTAATCCTAAAATTGTTTTGTAATAGTTACTATAAATATCATTTTTCTTAACTATTTCATCTTTTGTCATTTCACCTTCTAAAAGAATTTCTTCTTCACTTCTTTCGTCATCACCGAATAAATCTTTTAAAATGCTTAACTCTTTTATACTTTTCCATACACTATCAATTACAGACTCTTCAATTCCTGTAATTCTTGTGTAAAATGGCATTCTATCTGTATCAAGATAGTTATATGCAAGAGAGAATCTATCTAATATCGCAAAAGTTTTACTATCAACAATATAAACTTTATTTGAAATTACAATAAATATAGTTCCTAAGTTCTGATCTTTTGCAAATTTTTGAATTGTAGTTCTAGATGGTAGAGGTTCTCTATCAGCTTTTAACTTAGCAGCAAAAATATCTGAATGTAAGAATGAATTATTTCTAAATTTAGCTCTTGTAACTAAGAATGCATCTTGTGATGGAGCAATTATTAGTGATTTATCATACATATAATTTAAAATTAGTGTATCATTTTCTTGAACAATAGATTTTGAATTAGGAAGAGCATTTTGTTTTAAACCTTCAAATCTTAAAAATTTAACTTTTGATGCTGTCTCATTTGTAGCTTCTACATATGCATTTGCAATGATAATTTTTTGTCCATCATCATAAGTTTTCATAACAATACCAGATTGTCCAACTCTTAGGTTTCCTATATTTATAATAGCACTATCTTTTGTTACATTAGTTAATTGTGTTTTAATTGTACTAAATGTTAATGTACCTGGAGTAACTTTTGATGCAACAAATTTTTTGTTATCTAATGATGCAACAAATTTTTTGTTATCAAATCTAAGTACAGTTTTTGTAGTTAAAATATATTGGTAGTTTAACCCTTTTTTAGAACTTGTTATTCTAATATCTCTTAACTTCCAGCCCTTCTTTTTCATATCTAAAAAAGAAGCTTCTCCTTGACACATACCACCATCTAATTTTACTTTATCAATTGTTGATGGACTTGTCCAATCTTTTTTGTAACATACTGTTGTTTGCGCACTTAATACAGAAGTTGCAAAAAGTGCTAATGTTGCTAAAAATAATTTAGTTGAAGCTTTTCTCATTCATTTTTCCTTATTAGTTTTGTAACTCTTTTAATTTTTCTTTTACTGCTTCAACGTGTCCTTTAACTTTAACTTTAGTCCACATAGCTGCAATTTCCCCTTCAGGATTAATAATAAAAGTAGATCTAACTACACCCATATACTCTTTACCCATAAATTTTTTAAGTTGCCATACTCCATAATCTTCGCACATTTTTTTATCAATATCAGATAATAAAGTTATAGTTAACTCTTTTTTTTCTATAAATCTTCTATGTTTTTGTGTATCATCAGGACTTACTCCTAGTATGATAGCATCCAAATCATCAAAATCTGGTTCACTTTGTGTAAAGTCACAAGCTTCAGTAGTACAACCAGGTGTTAAATCTTTTGGATAAAAATATAAAACTATCCATTTACCTTTTAAATCTCTTGAACAAATTTCAATATCATCTTGATTTTTTGCGCAAAAATCTGGTGCTTTAGTACCTATTTCTATCATAAATAATCCTTCTTTATTTTATTGCAATATATGTAGCAAAATTAACCCATTTGAAAATAGTTTCAAAATGAGTAAACCCTGCATCCAATATCATCTTTTTATTTTCTTCATCTGTGTATGGTATTAATACATTTTCTAATGCTTCTCTTTTTTGAGAAATTTCATACTCACTATAACCTTGTGTTTTCTTAAAATCATAATAAATATCAATACTTTGTTTATTTAATACTTTATTATCAGAGATTACTTTTTCACTGAAGATAAAAACTCCTTTTTCATTCAATGAATCAAATATTTTTTTGATAAGTTTTTCTCTTTGTAAAGGTCTAATAAACTGAAGTGTATAGTTTGAAATTATTAATTGAGCGTGATTATAATTAGTTGTAAGTAAGTCTTCATTTTTTAAATCGATATCTATTCCAAAAGCTTTGCATTTCTTTTTAGCCCTTGCAAGCATAGCACTTGAATTATCAATACCAACTAGATTAAGATTAAAATTTGATTGTTTTCCAAGTTCAATAAGAGTTGATGCTGTTGAACAACCCAAATCATAAACATAATCATCCTGTTTTAGATGATTTAATGCAAATTTAATTGTTAATTCTTGCATCTGTTTATAAAATGGAATTGAACGATTTAACATATCATCAAAAACTGATGCTACATCTTCATCAAATTCAAATTGTTTTTTTATTGATTTTTCAAATACTTTATCTATCATATGGATATTTTATCTAAATGATTATTAATAAATATTTATCAATTGAAAAATTCTTTTGCTTCTTTTATATCTAATAGAATTTGAGCTTTTAAATCTTTAAAATCATCAAATTTTTTGTTATCTCTGATTTTATCTAAAAATGCTACTTCTACATTATTATATGTAGTTTCTATATCACCTTGTAATATATGTGTTTCTATGGCATAAGTACCATCAGTTGATACTCTATGACCTATAAATGTAACTGAATTATATATATCATTTTTTATTTTTGTTTTTGTGATATATACACCTTCATTTGGTAATAGAAAATTTTCAACTTGTAAATTTATTGTAGGAACAAAATCACTTTTACCTAATCCTTGTCCTTTTACTTGTGAGCCAACAATTTTATAATTTTTACCCAAAAATTCATTTGCTTTTTTGATATTACCATTTTTTATAAAATCTCTAATATATCTTGAGTGAATTGCAGTACCATTATTTTTTATTTCATCAACAACAACAACTTCACCTTGGAATAACTCTTTTAAATCTTCTACACAATATTTTCTATTTTTACCAAAACAAAAATCAAATCCAACTACTATTTTTTTTAGATTAGGAAACTCTTCTTTTATTAATCTTATAAACTCTTTTCCTTCTAAATGTTTAATATTATCAAGTACATAATAATAAACAGGTAGATTAGTATACTCTTGTCTAAAGCTTTTAGGCGTCAAATTAGAAAAGCCTGATTCTATAGTAACAATTGCTCCATTTTCATCTAAATTCTCAAAAAGTTTTTGATGAGCTATATGCATACCATCAAAACCTCCTATTGCAATTGATTGAATATCTTTTTTATTTACTAAAGTAGAATAACTCTTCTTCATTTCCATCTTTTCCTTGTAGTTTACTTTTTGAATTATAAATTAATTTCCAATTTAGGCTTATAGTTTCATCGATAAATTTTTTTCTTGCTAGATTTATAGCATTTTTATCTTTTACTACACCTTTTTTATCTCTTTTTACATTTTTACCAACTTCAAACTGTGGTTTAAAAAGAATAATTATTTTATCTTTTGATAATCTATTAATATCATTTAATATATTATGAATAGAAATAAATGAGACATCGCAAGTTACAATCTCAAAAATTTCATCACTATTAAAATCTCTTATATCTGTATTTTCAAAAAATTTGATTTTTTTGTTTTCTTTTATTTTTTCATGTAGTTGATTTGAACCAACATCAACACAAGATACTTTTTTAACTTTATTTAGTAATAAAATTTGAGTAAATCCACCAGTACTACTTCCAATATCTAGTGCATTTTTATTTTCTAAATCTATATTTATTTCATCTAAAAAGTATTTTAATTTATAAGCTGCTCTACTTACAAAAAAATCCTCTTCTAATATCTCTATTTTTACTAAATCAGGATTTTCTATAATAAATGAAGGTTTTGATACTATAACTTCATTTACTTTGATTTTATTTGATTTTATAAGTTCAGTAGCTTTATTTCTACTTTGTATTTCACTGTTTTTTGTAAGGTATTGGTCTAATCTCATTTAGATATTATAATATAAACTTAATCAAAAATTGGTTATTTTTATAATTAAATTAATAATTTATTTTAAAGAGAGCAACTTGAATTTTGTAAAAGAAAATTTTTCTGCAACTTTTGAAGAAAAAAAATCTAAATTTATAGCTTATTTATTTCCTATTAGTAAATTTGATGATGTGATGAAATCACTAAAAGAAGGACATCCCAAAGCTAGACATCATGTTTATGCATATCGATATTTAAATGAATTTGATCAAATTGTTGAAAATAGTAGTGATGATGGTGAGCCAAAAGGTACAAGTGGAAAACCAAGTTTAAATGTTTTATCTGGACATGAGTTAATTAATACAGCAGTTATAATAGTTAGATATTTTGGTGGAGTAAAACTTGGTACAGGTGGTTTAGTAAGAGCATATAGTGATGCAGTAAATAAAGTTATAGATGCTGCAACTTTATTTGAATATGAAAAACTTTCGGAAAAACAGATTAATTGTGAGTATTCAGAATTGTCAAAAATTGAGTATGATTTACAACAATTAGATATCCAAGTAAAAAATAAAACATTTACTCAAAATGTAATGCTTCAATTAGAAGCTACTAAAGAGAAATTTGAAAAACTAAAAAAAAATCTTCCTAGACATATTTCATTACAGTAAATTTTAAAGTAAAAATTCATTATAATAATTAAATAAATTATTTTTTGGAGTTTTTATGAAGAGTTTATTTACTATAATGATTTTGTGTACTATTCTTTTATCAAAAGAAAAACCAAATGTTAAATTTGAAAATTTGCCTTTAAAAGAGTTTGTTAAAATAAGTTCAAAAATTTTAGATAAAAATATATTATTAAATAGTGAATTAAAAGGAAGTGTTGATTTTTATTCAACTAAACCTTTAAAAGAAGAGCAATTACTAGTTTTATTAAAAAATTCATTAAATACAAATGGTTATGATTTAATTGATGAAAAGTATTATTATAAAGTAATAAAAAAAGATGCAACTTCTATAAAATCAAAAACAATAGTATTAAAAAATATAGATGTAAATGAATTATATTTAAATCTAAAAAATATGAAAAGTGAAATTTTTAAAAATGTTAATTTTTTGAAAATGAATACAAATAATTCAATTACTATAATTGGAAAAGAAAATAGTATAAATACAATCTCAAAGTACATATTAAATATAGATAAAAATAATAAAAAACGAGTTTCAAAAGTAATTACTTTGAAAAATAGTGAAGCTAAAAATATTACAAAAATCATAAATGATTA
Source organism: Arcobacter sp. CECT 8986 (assembly GCF_004116725.1). Lineage (NCBI taxonomy): Bacteria > Pseudomonadati > Campylobacterota > Epsilonproteobacteria > Campylobacterales > Arcobacteraceae > Arcobacter > Arcobacter sp. CECT 8986. The sequence continues at coordinate 7,599 of NZ_PDKG01000016.1, forward strand.
TTTATCCAAAAATAAAATCTCTAATCTTTTTGTTTCATTAGATATTGATTCAAACTCTTTAGTTTTAATAGGAAGTAGTAAACAAGTTATTTTAATTGAAAATCTAATAAATCAATTGGATAAAGATGAAATACAAGTATATTTAAAAGCTAAGATAGTTGAAGTAAATAGAACATTATTAAAAGAAGTGGGTATGAAATATGGATTATTATCTGGTAAAACAAATAGTAGTGGAATATATACAATTGCATCAAATTTTAATTCACGAGTATCTAATAGTTTTGATATTTCAGATATTGGTTTATCTTTACCCACTTTAAAATCTTCATTATCTTTAGCTGCAACTTTATCTTTACTACAAGAAAATTATGCTTTAAAAATAGTATCAGAACCATCAATTTTATGTATAAATAATAAAAGTAGTTCAATTTATGTAGGTGAGAGTATCTCTTTACAAACAGACTCAACTGTAACAACAGGAGGAAATACTTCTTATTCTTATGAAAGAACTGATATTGGATTAAAACTTGATGTAAAACCAAGAGTATCAAAAGATGTAAATAAAGTAAGATTAAATATAAAAACAATTTTGGAAGGTATTAAAAATAGTTCGACAAATAACCAGCCAGACACAACAAAAAAACAGATTGATACTTCTGTAATTGTAAAAAATGGTGAGAGTATTATATTAGGTGGATTAATAGAAAATAGAAAGGAAAATATTGACCAAAGCATCCCTTTATTATCAAGTATTCCTATTATGGGAGATTTATTTAAGTATAAAAATACTCAAAATATACAAAAAAATCTAGTTGTAGTTATTACTCCATATATTGTGCCAAATACAAAAGATTTGACATTTATAAGAAATCAGTTATCAAAGTTAAAAAGTATAGAAAATAGTTTTATAAATGAAATTGTAAAAAAACAAAAAAGTAAGAATGAAGAAAAAAGAGTTAGTAGTGAAGAGTTACATAAAAAAAGAGTTAAAGAGATGTTAGGTATATAATCTATTTAACTTTTTTTAATAGGTCTTCTTCAATTAATGGATGTCTTTGTTTATTCTCTTTTGATTCACTTGAAAGAATTTTATTACAATCAATACATAATGTAATTAAGTTTTCAAAATTATATCCACCACCTTTTGATAAAGGCTTTACAAATGATACATAAGCATCTGATGAAGCTATTTTAAGACCACATCTTTTACATTTACAATTATCTCTTCTATATGTAAAATCTTTTCTTTTTGCCCAGTCATTTGGTCTTTTATTATTTATAGGTTTAGAACCAGCTTCATAGTTTGACCATAAAAGGTCTTTATCTATACAAGTTTGAGTTTGTAAGTCATACTCATAATCAACAAATTGAGATACTAAATCTTCAATTATTAGTATTTGTCTTCTTTTGCTATCTTTTTCATTTTCAGTTCTTTTTATTATCTCATCTAATTGAAAACTTATATTTGGATAAGTATCTTCTAAATGAATTTTAACATCATGAATAAAAGTATTAAAATCACCATTTCTTTTAAATAGTGTAAATACCTTTTTTCTGTAAATATATAAAGGAATTAATAATAGTATTATTATAGTACCACTTATTATAAAATCTGAATTTAAATGCATCTTAAATTAGTCCTGGGTTAATTGAGTGCTTTTTAAAATAGTTACTAACTTCATCAACATTACCTTCAACAAGTAGATTTAATTCTTGTAGATGAATAATTGGTAAATCTATCTCTCTTTTAATCTGTTTTTTTAACTCTTTTCTATTATAGTCTAAAATATAAAAATCATTTATATCATTTACTACTAAAAAATCACTTCCTTTATCAAAAGCCTCTTGTATAACTTCTCCAGCAATTTTAAAAGTAAGTTTATTATTTACATGAAAAGATGATTTATTTAAATCCAATTGTTTTGATTCTAAATCAACTATTTTACAATTTAGCTTTTCTAAATATGATTTAATAAAATGGTGATTTTCACCATAATAAGATATATTAAAATCACAAAAACTATTTTTTATATTATTTGTAACTGATGTTACTTTTTCTAAACTAAAATTTGTAGTTTTATTTATTTTAAAATTTTGCTCTTCTTCTTTTTTGAAAAAGTTTAATTCTTCTTTTAATTTTAATATTTTAGTTTCTATGTTTTCATCTAAATTAAAAACTCTATTTTTTAAACTTGTGTGATATTGTATTCCAACAGGATGTTTTTTTATTACTTTTAAAATATCATTTTTTAATTGAGGTTTTTTATCTATTATATAATCTGCTATTAATAAAACAGAATCTCCAATATAATTTTTTTCAAAATTTAATGTATTAGATGCATAGTAATATTTTTTTAATGATTTATAGTATGCTTTATCCTCTTCGTCCAAAAAATTATCTAAAATTTCAAGTTTTTCATAAAAATCATCATCATTGATTATCAAGTCTGTCATAGATCTTCTTTTTGATAATGGTTCAATTGTTAATTCGCTTGAGAAGTTATTATAAATCTCTTCTAAAGTTGTAGAACAATCAATAACTACATTGTTTAACACAACTTGAGAATCTTCATTTTTATCATAAAAAAACTCATCTTCTTCATTCATTGTATTTAATAAATCAAGTAGTGTTTTTTCATTTTCAACTTTTATAAAATATTTTTTATAAAATGGAATGTAATCAGATTTATAATCAAATCTAAAAAGAGATACTTCTAATTTCATACTAATAATCCTTCTATTCATCAAATCTTTTAATATTTACACCAATCTTACTTAATTTGCCTTCTAAATCTTCATATCCTCTATCTAAATGGTATATTCTGTGAATATTTGTTTCACCTTTTGCAACTAATGCAGCTAAAACAAGTGCAGAAGAAGCTCTTAAGTCAGTAGCCATTACATCTGTACCATTTAAGCTATTTGCACTTCCATTTATTGTTGCAATATTTCCATTTAGATGAATATCTGCACCTAGTCTTAAAAGTTCACTAACATGCATAAATCTATTTTCAAAAAGCCTTTCATCGATTGTACTTGCACCATTTGCTTGAGTTGCTAAAGCCATAAATTGAGCTTGCATATCAGTAGGAAATCCTGGATATTCAGAAGTTATAATATTTACAGGTTTTATCTCATCAGTTGGCAAAATAGTTAAAGAATCTTGTGTTTGAATAATTTCAAAATTCATCTCTTCTAGTTTTGAAATAACTGCTTCTAAATGTAAAGGAATAACATTTTGTATTGTAATTTTTGAATTTGTAATTGCCGCAGCACATAAGTAAGTTCCTGCTTCAATTCTATCTGGAATAATATCAAAATCTTTAAATTCAAGAAGTTTCCCATCTGTTCCTTCAATTATTATTTTTGATGTTCCAATACCTTCAATATTAACTCCTGCATTTTGTAATACTTCACATAATTGAACAATTTCAGGTTCTTTAGCTGCATTTATTATTGTTGTTGTACCAGTTGCTAAACTTGCTGCCATAATTATATTCTCAGTTCCACCTACTGTAACTTTATCGAATACAATTTTTGTTCCTTTCAGACCACTTTCACAAATTGCTTGGATATATCCATTTTTTATCTCTATTGTTGCACCCATTTGTTCTAATGCTTTAAGGTGTAAATCAACAGGTCTTTGTCCAATAGCACAACCACCAGGAAGAGACACTTCGCAATGACCAAATCTAGCAAGTAATGGTCCTAAAACTAAAATTGATGCTCTCATTGTTTTTACAATATCATATGTAGCTTTTGTATTATTTATTTTAGATGTATTTATATCTATTAAGTTTTTATTTCTTGAGTATGAACTACCTAATTTTTCTAATAATTTTAATAAAGTATTTATATCTACAACATCTGGTAAGTTCCCAATCTTAATATCATTTTTAGCTAATATCGTAGAAGCCAATAAAGGAAGTGCAGCATTCTTTGCACCAGAAATTGCTATTTCTCCTTGTAATTTTGTCTTCCCACTAATCTTTAAGTATTTCATTCTTTTCCTAAGTTTTATCTAATTAATTGTATATTCGAAGATATTTTATCAAATAAATACTAAAAAGATTAGTATGTAAATCTAAGCATAAATAATAATGATAATTTAACCATTAACTTATTAGAATTTCGCTTTTTATTTTAGGATGGATTATGAAAGAAGATGTTTCTTTAGGAATTAAATATATGTTATTAGCTTCCTTACTCTTTGCTTTTATGGGGGCAAGTGCAAAAGAGTTAAGTGATTCTATGAGTTCTGTTGAGGTAGTGTTTTTTAGAAATGTATTTGGTGTTGCTATAATACTTTTCTCAATTTACAAAAGACCTTTAAAACAAGTTGGAGGAAAACCCTTTTTATTGATTTTTAGAGGTACAATAGGTTTTATTGCATTATTAATGTTCTTTTATAATATCTCAGAAATTCCTCTTGGTGAAGCGATGACTTTTTCAAGAACATCAACAATATTTACAGCAATATTTGCATATATTTTTGTAAAAGAAAAATTAGGTTTCAAAGGCTGGCTAGGTGTTTTTGTAGGATTCATTGGTATTTTATTTATTACAAAATTTGATGGAAGTAATCTAGATAAGACAGATTGGTTAGGTATTTTATGTGGTGTTGGAGCAGCACTTGCATATACTTCAATTAGAGAATTAAGAAACTATTATGATGGTAGAAGTATAGTTTTATCTTTTATGGGAATAGGAACTGTTGGGCCATTAATCTTAATGATTATCTCACAATTTTACACAAATGAAAAACTTGATTTTATGTTAGCAACTTTTGTAATGCCAGGGACTAAAGATATTATATATATTGTACTTTTGGGATTATTTGCAACATATGCTCAAATTTTTATGACAAAAGCATATTCTTGTGCAAAAGCTGGAATTATTGGTACAATTTCCTATTCAAATATTGCATTTTCAATAATATTAGGGATTATTTTGGGTGATACATTTCCTGATATTTGGATTATTTTAGGTATACTTTTAATAGTTGTAAGTGGATTTTTAGTTTCGTTAAAAAAGGATTAGTATGAATGATTTTGTATTAATAATTGACATAATGATTGCGCTTTTCGTTATTGTTATTATTGCATGGTATATCCATGACAAATATGTTCAAAGAGATCATCAATTATTGGTAAACTATCCAATAATTGGTAGATTAAGGTATTTATTTGAAGAGTTTAGAGAACCTTTTAGACAATATTTTGGGGATGAAAAATTTTATGAGTCTAAAGATAAACTTGATTGGGTTTATAAAGCTGCAAGGGATTTACCAAATTATGCATCTTTTTCTCCTTCTCAACCTTTACCTAAACCAAAGTTCATGTTAAGACATGCAAATATAGTATTAAATGAAAATGAAGTAGATACTCATTTTGAAGTTACATTTGGAGAAAATAGAAAATATCCATATCATGCAAAATCAATAATTGCAAGAAGTGCTATGAGTGATGGTTCTATTTCCCCTGAAGGTACAAGAGCTTTTGTACGTGGAGCATTTATGGGAGGATTCCCTATAAACTCAGGTGAGGGTGGTTTAACTTCAAATTTCTTTGTAACACATAGAAATTATAAACCTGAGTATATGACAGAGGTTCATGGAACGATTACTCAACGATTTGCTAAAAAAGTAGTTCAAAAACTTTTTAATGGAGCTATGGCTGCTGATGCATATAGAAGTTTGGTTTTCAAAAAAGATCCAGAAGCAGAGACTTATGTATTTGATTTGAAATCAGAAATATTTCATAGACCAAATTGGGAAGCTCCTTTAGAAAACTTTCCAACAGAAGTTCCAGAAGATATGCCAGATATAATTTTGCAATTAAGTTCTGGATTATATGGAGCAAGGGATAAACAAGGGAATTTTGATCCTGACAGATATCAAAAAACTATGCGTTTTTGTAAAATGACAGAGATTAAAATGGCTCAAGGAGCTAAACAAACAGGTGGAAAACTTATTGCAGATAAAGTAAGTGCTGCAATTGCATATTATAGAAATGTTGAACCACATAAAGATTTATTTTCACCAAATAGATTCCCTTATGCAAATAGTGTAGAAGAATTATTTGATTTTGTTGGAAAATTACAATCATTATCGGATAAACCAGTAGGATTAAAAATAGTAATTTCTGATATTGAAAATATAGAACCATATGCAAAAGAGATAAGAAAAAGAGTAGATGAGGGTAACAGTGCATATCCTGATTTTATCTCTATTGATGGAGGAAGTGGAGGAAGTGCTACTGCTCCAATTGAAATGATGGAAAGAATTGGTCTTAATGCAAGAGATTCAATATATTTAGTTGATAAAATATTAACTGATTATAATGTAAGAGATAAAGTTAGAGTTGTTGCAAGTGGAAAAGTTTTAACTCCAGATGATGTTATAATTTTAATGTCTTTGGGTGCTGATTTTATACAAATTGCAAGAGGATTTATGATGAGTGCAGGTTGTATTAGAGCTAGATATTGTTCAGGAACTAATGGTCATGAATGTCCAGTTGGATTAGCAACTCAAAATAAAAGTAAAAGAAAAAAATATTTTGTATACAAACATGCTAAATATGTAAGGGATTATCATAACAACTTATTAAAAGGTGTTAAAGGTTTACTTGCAGTTATGGGATTAAGTAGTATTAAAAAATTAAATAGACATAGACTTATCTTCGTAGATAAAGATGGTAAAGTACATGATAATATTGATCAAGTTTTCAAAAGAAGATTAGATATAGGAAAAGATAAAGAGGACGAATTTCATGAATCTAGATAAAGTAATTGCTGGTTTTTTTATTATTTTAGCAATGACAATAAATTTTGGTTTTTTCTATGGAGATATGGATTCCTTAGAAATGCATAGTAAATATGAACTATTTGCAGCAATTATAATTAATATAATTGCAACAACACTGAAACTTGGTGATAAAACACAAATGGGTTCAGTATTACTTGCAACATCATTAGTAGCAGATATTCAATTAATTGCAGCAGCAACTATTTGGACTGTTGCTGAGTATGCGTACTCTATTGATAAAGAGATAGTTGGTATGATTATTTCATTATCTGGTGGGGCATTATTAGCAAATATTACATCAGTTACTTTGTATATTGGTGAAACTATAAAATCAAAAAGATAAAAGGTTAAAAAGTGAAAAATAGTTCACTATTTATCATTCTTTATAGAATGAGAATGCCTTTTATAATAATTATTGTAGCTTATACAATTGCAATTATAGGGCTACTTCTTATTGATGGTAAGGATGCAAGTGGGCAACCTTACCATATGTCTATTTTCGAAGCATTCTATTTTGTAACTTATATGGCAACTACTATTGGATTTGGTGAAACACCATACGAATTTACATATGCCCAAAGAATCTGGGTAAGTATGTCAGTTTATATTACAGTAGTTGGTTGGTTTTACGGAGTTGGTGCTTTAGTTAGATTATTACAAGACAAGCTTTTTTTACAAGAGATTGAAAAAAGTAGATTTAAAAGGCAATTAAAAGGTATTAAACAAAGATTTATTATTATTTTGGGTTATAATCAAATAACAAGCGAAATAATAAAAAGAGCAATAGAGCAAGATATAAGAACAGTAGTAATAGAACAAAATGAAGAGAGAGGAAACGATTTACTTCTTGAAAATTTTACTCCTACTGTACCATTATTAGTTGCAGATGCACATAGTTCTGTATCTTTAGAAGAAGCAGGAATTAAAAAACATAACTGCAAAGGTTTGGTTGCACTATTTGAAGACGATGCTTTGAATTTAAGAATTGCTCTTACTTCTAAACTATTAAATAAAAACGTTAAATTAGCAATAAAGTCAACAACAGAAAATCATACTGAAAATTTGAGAGATTTAAATGTAGAGATAATTGCTAATCCATTTTTAATTATTTCAAATGAAATAAATATGGCAATTAATGCACCAAATTTACTTAAACTTGAAAAATGGTTATATAAAGTAGATACATTAAACTCTTCATTACCTCTTTTCCCAAAAGGAAAATATATATTTTGTGGATTTGGAAGAATGGGACAAACTGTTTATGAAAGATTGAAAATGAGTAATATTGAAGCTCATTTTATTGAAATAGATAAAAATAAGCAGTTAATTATAAAAGATGATAAAAATGCATTAATTACTTATGCAAATGCAGATGATAAAGATACGTTAATTCAAATTGGAATAGAAGATTCAATAGCAATAATAGCAGCAACAGGGAATGACACAACAAATTTATCAATTTTAGCAACAGCAAAAAAATTAAATCCAAAAATCATGACAATAGCAAGACAAAATGAGATAGAAGATTTTTCAATTTTTGAAAGTGCAAATATTGACCATATTTTTATGCCTTCAAAAATTCTGATAAATAAAACAACAAATGCACTGATAAATCCTTTATCGGATGTATTTATTAGAAAAATAGCAAATAATGAAGAGATATGGGCTGCAAAGCTAGTTAGAAGACTTTTTGAAACTATTGATGAAAATCCTTTACTTTTTGAATTAGAGATTGATTCTGAGCAAGCATATGAAGTTGTAAGGTACTTAAAAACTAAAGAAGAGTTAACTCTAAATATTTTTAGAGTATCATTACACAATAAAGAACAAAAAAATAATGTTGTTCCTTTACTTTTAGTGAGAAACAATGATGATATTCTATTGCCAGAGTGGGAAGAGAATATTCAAATAGGTGATAAAATATTATTTGCTTGTGATAAACATGCAAAAAATGATATGGAATATATCGCACAAAATATATACGAATTTTATTATGCCTTAACAGGAAAAGAAAAAAGAACAATTTTTAAAGGATTTAAATGATTATATTAACAGGGCCATGTGTATTAGAAGATAGAGATACTGTAATGAAAATTGCTGAAAAACTTCAGCCTTTAAGTGAAAATAAAAGAGTTGATTTTTACTTTAAAGCATCATTTGACAAAGCAAATAGAACTAGTATTCATTCATATAGAGGACCTGGCTTAGATGAAGGTTTAAAGATATTTGAAGAAGTTAAAAAAGAGTTTGGATATAAACTTATTACAGATATACATGAATCTTATCAAGCAAAACCTGCTGCTGAGGTTGTTGATATTTTACAAATACCTGCATTTTTATGTAGACAAACAGATTTATTAGTGGAAGCAGCTAAAACAAATGCTAAAATTAATATAAAAAAAGGCCAATTCTTAGCAGCTGATGCTATGAAACACCCTGTTCAAAAAGTTTTAGAAACAAGAGGCTCAAAAGATATTAGTTATGAAATATCAAAACAAAATGGCGTTTGGCTATGTGAAAGAGGAAATACTTTTGGTTATGGTGCTTTAGTTGTAGATATGAGAAATCTAATCTTAATGAGAGAATATGCACCTGTAATTTTTGATGCAACGCACTCTGTTCAAATACCAAGCACAGGTGGTACAACAGGTGGAAATTCTGAATTTGTACCTTATATGGCAAGAGCAGCTGCTAGTGTTGGTGTTGATGGATTTTTCTTTGAAACACATATTGACCCATCAGTTGCTAAAAGTGATGGTCCAAATATGCTAGAAATTAGTAAACTATATAAAACAGTAGATGAAATATTTGCAATTAAAGATGCATTAAATATTTAAGCTTTTTGTAATTAATCGTTTTTTGGATATAATCGCAAAATAAATGAATAAATATAAATAAATTAACGGAGTAATAATGAAAGTTATAGAAGGTAAATTAAGACTTAATGGTAATGAAAAAGTAGCAATTATCAATGGTAGATTTAATCATATCATTACAGATAGATTAGTAGAAGGTGCAAAAGATGCATTTGTTAGACATGGTGGAAATGAAGATAACTTAGATTTATTATTAGTTCCAGGTGCATTTGAAATTCCTTTTGCATTAGAAAAAGCATTAGAGAGTGGAAAATATGATGCCGTTTGTTGTGTGGGAGCAGTAATTAGAGGAGCTACACCTCATTTTGATTATATCTCAGCTGAAGCAACAAAAGGTATTGCTAATGTAACTTTAAAATATGGGAAACCAGTTTCAAATGGTGTTTTAACTACTGATACAATTGAGCAAGCAATTGAGAGAGCAGGTTCAAAAGTAGGAAATAAAGGTGCAGAAGCAATGATTACTATCATTGAAATGTTAGATTTATATAATGAGTTAGGAAAGTAATGGCAACAAGAACACAAGCAAGAGAGTCTGTTATTGGTTTACTTTATGCAGTAGATTTAGGTAATGATGGAATTATAAAATTTGTTGATGAAATTTTAGAAGACAAAAAAATAAGAAATAAACAAAAAGATTTTGCACTTAATTTATTTAATGGTGTAGTAGATAATTTAGAAAAGATTGATGAAGAGATTCAAGTACATTTAAATCAAGGTTCTTTAAATGATTTAGGAAATGTAGAAAAATCTATTTTAAGATTAGCAGTTTATGAAATCTTATTTGAAAATTTAGATAAACCAATTATCATCAATGAAGCAATAGAGTTATCAAAAAGATTAGCAAGTGATAATGCACCAAAATTTATAAATGGTGTACTTGACAAAGTAAAAAGGTAACGTTTTGAAATTATGTATATCGTTGGATTTACCTACAGCAAAAGAGAATATTGAACTTGTAAAAGAGGTAAATGAATTAGGTAATGTTGGAGAGGTTTGGCTAAAAATTGGTTTTAGAAGTTTCATTAGAGATGGACAAAAATTTTTAGAAGATTTAAAAGCTATTAATAGTAATTTTAAACTATTTTTAGATTTAAAACTTTACGATATTCCAAATACAATGGCAGATGCAGCATTTGAAATAGCAAATTTTGGTATTGTAGATATGTTTAATATTCATGCAAGTGCAGGAAGAGTTGCTATGGAAACTGTAATGAATAGAATAAAAGATATACCAAATAGACCAATTGTGTTAGCTGTTACTGCATTAACATCATTTGATAATAATAATTTTAGATCAGTTTATAATGAAGATATTGACACAAAAGCTAGAAGATTTGCAATTGATGCATTTGATTCTGGTATTGATGGTGTAGTATGTTCTGCCCATGAAAGTAGAGATATTAAATCTTGTACAGCTGATGAGTTTATCACTTTATGTCCAGGTATTAGACCTTTTGGTGAAGATTCTCAAGATCAAAAAAGAGTAGCAGATTTAGATTTTGCAAAAAAAGAATTAGTTGATTATATTGTTGTTGGAAGACCTATATATAAATCTACTGAGCCAAAAGAAGTAGTAGCAAGAATATTGAAAAATATTTAAAACCGAAGAATTTAGTAAATTATTTTTAAAAAGCATTTTTTTAAGTGCTTTTTAAGTATGTAAGCATTATAATTCTCGTCCAGTTTTTGACGAAGGTTTTAAAACTGTCAACGGATAGGTGGGTGAGCTGGCTGAAACCACTTCCCTGCTAAGGAAGCGTACTGGTAACGGTACCGAGGGTTCGAATCCCTCCCTGTCCGCCACTATAAAAATATAATGGAAAAGGGTCATTAGCTCAGCTGGTTAGAGCACTCGGCTCATAACCGAGTGGTCGGAGGTTCGAGTCCTCCATGACCCACCATTTGCGGGAATAGCTCAGTTGGCTAGAGCCTCTGCCTTCCAAGCAGATTGTCGCGAGTTCGAGTCTCGTTTCCCGCTCCATTATTTTTTATTTTTAAAATTTTAAGTAGATTATGCGGGAATAGCTCAGTTGGCTAGAGCCTCTGCCTTCCAAGCAGATTGTCGCGAGTTCGAGTCTCGTTTCCCGCTCCACTTAAAATAAAAACGCATTATTATATGCGGGAATAGCTCAGTTGGCTAGAGCCTCTGCCTTCCAAGCAGATTGTCGCGAGTTCGAGTCTCGTTTCCCGCTCCATTTTTTTATCGCGGAATAGAGCAGCCAGGTAGCTCGTCGGGCTCATAACCCGAAGGTCGCTAGTTCAAATCTAGCTTCCGCAACCAATTTTATTATTCAATTCAAATATGTCAAGGTAGCTCAGCTGGCTAGAGCGCTGGTCTCATAAGCCGGAGGTCGAGAGTTCAAGTCTCTCTCTTGACACCATATTTTGAATGCTGGTGTAGCTCAGTTGGCTAGAGCAGCTGATTTGTAATCAGCAGGTCGGGGGTTCAAATCCCTTCACCAGCTCCATTCAAAAAAACTCTTTGGGGTATCGCCAAGTGGTAAGGCAACGGTTTTTGGTATCGTCACTCGCAGGTTCGAATCCTGCTACCCCATCCACTTATTCTTTTTTTAATCATAAATAGCTATACTGTTGTTAATTATTTTAAAAGGTAAATAATTGCAATCAATCATTAAAAAAATCATCATTTTATTCTCATTCATATTTTTAACTAATTTGCAAGCAAAGGACTTAGATAAAGTCTCTTTACAATTATCATGGTTTAATCAATTTCAATTTGCAGGATACTATATAGCAAAAGAAAAAGGTTACTATAAAGATGTTGGATTAGATGTTAATATAAAAGATTTTAATTTTAATATTGATGTTCCAAGCGAAGTTAGTAAAGGAAATGCTACTTTTGGAATAGGGCGAGAAACTTTATTGTTAGATAGAAGTGAAGGCAAAGATGTCGTATCTTTATATGCATTATTTCAAGCTTCTCCTTTAGTTTTATTAACATTAAAAGATTCACATATAAATTCAATTAAAGATTTTGAAAATAAAAAGATTATGGCAACACCAGGAGATGCAACGGAAGTATCTATAAAAGCTATGATTACTTCAAAAAATGTAGATTTTTATAAATTAAAGTTTTTAAAGCATACTCATAATGTAATGGATTTAATAAATAAAAAAACTGATATTATGTCTGCATATATTTCTAAATCTCCATATGAATTAAATAAAAAAAATATAAAATATAATATCTTCTATCCAAAAGATTATGGCTTTGATATGTATAGCGATTTTCTTTTTACTAATTCAAGAGAGATTAAAAATAATGAGCAATTAGTTATAGACTTTAAAAATGCTTCATTAAGAGGATGGGCTTATGCTTTTTCACATATAAATGAAACAGCAAAATTGATATATGAAAAGTATAATACTCAAAATTTAACAATCGATGAGTTAATATTTGAAGCAAAAAAATTAAAAAAATTAGTATATTATGATAATAATAATCTTGGATATATTAAATTAGATAAAGTACAAAGAATATTTGATTTATATAATGTGATGGGATTAACTAAACATCAATTTAATATTTCTGATTTTGTATATAACGATAAATTTAATCTTTTTACAAAAGGTGAAAAATCATATATAAAAAATAATAAAATTGTAAATGTATGTGTAAATAAAAATCAAGAATCAATAGGAATATTAAAAGATTTTTTAACTCTGTTAGCAAATAATAGTAAACTAGAGTTTAATATAATTAATAAAAACAGTTGGGCAGAGTCGATTGATTTTATAAATCAAAAAAAGTGTGATATTTTACTTTCATCTTTTAAATCTAATAAATTAAAAAAAGATTACTCTTTTTCAAATAATTATGTTGATGTACCTTTAGTTATTGCTACAAAACATGATGTCTCTTTTATTGATAATATAAGAACATTAAAAAATAAAAAAATTGGTGTAGTTAATGATGAAAATTTGATTAATTTTTTAAATAAAAATTACCCATCATTAAATATACAAAGAGTAAGTTCTTTAGATAGTGGATTATCACTTGTATCAAAAAATAGATTATTTGCACAAATTGATACAATAACTTCAATTTCAAAAAAGATTCAAAATAAATATTTAACAAAACTTAAAATATCTGGTAAATTACAAAAAAATTTACCACTTTTTTTTCTAATAAATAAAAACAATTACTTTCTATTAAATATTTTAAATAAGTCAATAAGTTATATTGATGAATATGAAAAACAAAAAGTATTAAATAAATGGGTATCTATTCAATATAAAAAAAGTTTTGATTACTCTTTATTAGGAAAAATATTTTTAGTGTTTATTGTAATTATTGGAATATTAATATATAGACAAAGACTACTTAATAAAGTAAATGAAGTGTTAAAATATAAAGTTGATGAAAAAACAAAAGAGTTGACACAACTAAATGAGTCTTTAGAAAAAAAAGTAGAAGAAGAAGTAGAAAAGAATAGAGAAAAAGATAGATTATTATCTCAACAAATAAAATTAGCTGCAATGGGAGAAATGTTAGAAAATATTGCACACCAGTGGAGACAGCCATTATCTATTATTTCTACTACTGCAAGTGGAGTAGAAATACAAAAAAGTGCTGATTTATTAACTGATGAAGAGTTAATTAAATCAATGAACATAATAAATGAAACAGCACAAAATTTATCAAAGACAATTGAAGATTTTAAACAGTTTTATGAACCTAATAAAAAAGTAGTAAGTTTTAATACAAAAGATATATATTTAAAAATTGTTAATAGTGTAAATACAAAATATAATTCATTAGGAATAAAAATAATTGGTGATATTGAAGAGTTTGTAATTGAAGGTCTTGATAATGAATTAATACAAGTGATGATTAATATTTTAAATAATGCTAAAGATGCATTAGTTTTAAATAATGAGAAAACAGATAAGTTAATATTTATAGATGTAAAAAAGAAAAAAGAAAAAGTTGTAATAAGTATTAAAGATAATGCTGGTGGAATAAAAGATGAAATAATAGAAAGAATATTTGAACCTTATTTTACTACTAAACATAAATCACAAGGAACAGGAATAGGTTTATATATGACTCGTGAAATTATTTCAAAACATATAAATGGTGAGATTACAGTAAAAAATAAAACATATGAATATAATGAAAAAATATATAAAGGTGCAGTTTTTAAAATTAAGCTATAAAAGTCTCCATAAGATATAGAGAACGACAATAAAAGCACCCAAAGAAACGGTAATATAAAGACATAAGGCGAAAGAAATTGCAAATTTAAGCTTTAATTAAGCGTAAGCTCTTGACAAAGAGTAAAAAAGAGACTA
>NZ_PDKG01000017.1 GCF_004116725.1 Arcobacter sp. CECT 8986
AATACTACTAACCTTAAAGTAAGCTGAAGGTTACTGGTGACCACTAATCTTAAAGTTAGCTTAAGAGTAACCACTGGTGACCACTAAGGTTAGTTTAAGGATAAATATGCTAGAGGTTACCACTAAGGTTAGTCTAAGGTTAATTATGATATGTGGTGACCACTAAGGTTAGTTAATAAAACTTTAAGGTTAGTTATACTATAATTATATAAATAAAACATAAAGGTAAAGTTATGAATAGGGAAAAAATTTTAAGCGTTGTATATGGTTCTCATATGTGGAAAGATATTAAGATTAGTTTTATTGATGAAGCAAAAAAGGTAAATACTAAAAATGATGTTATGAAATTTGTTAATAAGTATATGCTTTTTATGGTGTTTGAAAGTAGTATTCATACAATTAAAAATAGAAGTGCAGACCTAAGAAAAGAATTGAAAGAAAATGATTTAGAATTTTTATGTGATGGTTTCACTATTGATGGTTCTATCTATGGAAGTATAAAACAAGAATACAAAGAAAAGGTTTTAGAGGAAAATAAAGTATCTAATAATTTTAATCACTTGGAGTTTACAGAAGACACAATTAAAACTTTAATTAATAATATAGATAATAAAGTTTCTCTTAGTAAATCTAATATGAGTAAGTTGGAAGATGAGTTATTTTATCAAAAGTTGTTCGTTTTAGCTTTGGCAACGGGTAGAAGACAAATTGAACTTTTAAAAACACTAACCTTAAAAAAGAAAAAAGATTTAGCAGTTTATGAGGGGTTATCTAAAAAAAGAAATGATGATATTTCATTTTGTGAAGCTCCAATATTAATAGATATAAAAATAGCAAAAAAATATTTATCTGATGTTAGAGAATATTTAGAAAAATATAATGTACAAAGCCTATCAGCTAATCAAATAAATTCTAAATTAAATGGCAGAATAGGAAATGCAATAAAAAGATATGTAGGAGATTATAAATTTCACTTCTTTAGAAGTTGTTACGCTCATAGTTGCTACACTAAATTTAAAATCAAATCTGATAAGGTAGATTATTTCACTCAAATACTAGGGCATAAAGAGGAAATATTACCAGCTCACGCTTACACAAATAAGTAAGGCGGTGTAATATGAAAAAATTAACTAGTATTGTTTTATTGGCTCTTTGGGATAGCAACGGATATAAGACTCATAAACAAGTAAAAGAAACTTTAATAAACAAAGTTTTTAAAAACATTGAAGAAGAACATTTTGAGAAATATATAGAACATTTTAGAACTTGGATAGACAATACTCATCCTCAAAATGAAAAAGATTTATTTGAAGAGGCTCTAAATGAATTTAAAGAGGGGTAATTCTACTCCTCATCATAATCCATCAAATTAAAATCTTGTTTTAGTATTGAAGTCTTAGAACTCTTAACTATTGGAATTTCTTTTTTTATTTCCTTTTTCTCTTCTTTAACTACTGTTTTTTTGTTCCTCAAATCTGTAGTGTTAATTTTTGTTTTTGGCTGCGACTTTGTTTCTATATTTCTACTTATATATTTATAAAAGTTTATTTGACTTCCTATTTCGCTATCTTCTTTTTTTATGAACTCATATATATCTTTTTTACTGATGTTATGCCCCAGTAGTCTTTTTATAAGTTCCTTGTATTGGTCTAGTTTAGCCCCTCTTCTCTTATCGTTCTTTTCTATAAATGCTAATATTTTATTCTCATCTATCATCTTGAACCCCTATTTTTTTATTTTATTATACCACATTATACTTTTAATTATACATATTTTATATACTTCTATACTCTTTTTCTTTTCCTTTTTCCTAATACTGTTTATTTTTATACTTGATTTTACCTATTTTATGGGCTTTATCTTTATTTTTATGTCATTTATGGGTTATTTACCTTTTTAAATATCTCTTTATAATGATACTTTTAAATCGAACGCAACCCGCCGAGCCTCCCCGAACGAACAAAAATGAAATTAAAACGGCTTTGGGGTTCAGTCAAGGGGCGTGAGCGACTGAAAGGAGTTTACCCCTTGACGGGTTCACAAAACGGCTTTACCATTTCGCTTTTTGCTTCGGGCGTGGGTTGGCGGTGCGAAATGCGAAAAAGCGAAATACAATTACGAAATGCAAATATAAAAGAGCAAAATACGCCTACAAACCCCATAAATACGAGAGGTAACAAAGGTAACAAAGTATCAAATAAAAATGTTACCAAGCATAAAACCCCCATAAATACGGGGTTAGACAACAAAAAAATGGAAAAAATTAGAAAAAACATTGTTACCATATGTAGACACCATAAATACGGGGCTAGAGATAGATTGGTAACAAAGTAACAAAAAAAAAAGAAATCTAAGCGCGAGAAAAAAAACAGTAAAAACATCTATTTTATATATAAACAAAAGTGATTTAAATTCTGTTACTTTGTTACCAAAAGTATTACAACCCCCATAAATACGGGGCTAGAGGTGGTAACAGATAAAAAAAAATCTTGTTACCTCTTGTTACCTTTTTAAAATTAAAACTCTAAAACCCCCATAAATACGGGGCTAGAGGTGGTAACAATTAATTGTTACCACTTGAAAAATATATATAAAAAACTATATAATTAAGCTTTATTTAAGTGAAATTAGTATAAAATTTTATATATTTATTTAAAAAGGTTGAAAAATGACTAAATTAACTGTTTTTTACAATAAGAACAAAGAAAGTATTGGAGTAACATATCAAACTTTTAAGAAATATATATTACAAGATACAGAAAAATACAAAGAAAGTTTAAAAATTGTACAAAATGCAAAGAATAAAGCTTTTTATGTAGTTGATGAAGAAAAATTTTTGAGAGATTTTAAGGCATAAAAAAAGCCCAACCGATTGCAGTCGATTGAGCTTAGTTGTGAATTTTCCTCTTGATTGTTAAAGTGGATTATATCACAAAAAATTAAATAAAAAATAAAAAATAAAAAATAAAAAGGTTTTTTATGAGTGATGTACCACGAGATACAGATTTAGATTTAGATGAAGATTTTGATATCTATGCTTTTATAAATTCTCTACCAGTTGCGAAAGAAGTTTTTAATAGTTGTTTTAGACAAGATAGAAAAAAATACTATTTTTCAAAGAGATTATTGAAATTTGAAGTTGTAGAAAATGAAAAACAATTAATAAGTTTAGTTGTTTATGATTTTCCCAAACTAAAAAAAGTTGAATATACAAAAACTGGAAAAGAAATAATAACTACCACACTTCCTAAAGATTTTTTTGACATTACATTTTTTGTTAATACTATTGATATGATTAAAACTAAAGTAGACCCATTTCAAAGAGAAAAAGTAATCTTTAAAAGATTTGATAGGACTTTAGAATTAATTACAAATGAGTTGTTAATAAAAGAAACAAGATTAGAAACTGGAACAACAGAAGAAACTTATGAGACTATTATAGAAGATTACAAAGAGCATTTTAAAGATTTAGATAAATTTTTAGATTGGATTATAGCTTGTAGATTTACAAACAATAGAAGAAGTTCTTATTTACATTTTTGGGTTGAAGCAGGTTTTGGAAAATCTTTTTTAAGTGCTTGTTTTAAAGAATGTGGAATTGTAACAGAGTGTAGATATGAAGATTTTAAAAGTCCAAGTTCTTTGAGTCCTTTTGAATTGAGAAACAGTTGGATAATTTTAATTGATGAATTTACAATTTTTAAAAAAGAATTTAAAAATCTAACAAATGAATTAATTGTGGACGCAAAAAATCAATTAAGAACTATTGTTGATGTTTACGCAAAGGTTTTTTTAAGTGCCGAGCAAAGTCCAAGTTTTGAGGATGGAGTAGACAAACAAATTACAGACAGAGTACAACAAATAAGAACAGAAACAATACCATTAGAAAAAAGAGAAAAATATATAAATTATGGTAATGCTTTATACTTACAATGTGTATCAAGATACATTTATTTATATTTAAAAAAAGAGATAAAAAAATATATATCACGAGGGAAAATTGGAGCAGACAAAAAGGCTACTAAAACTTTAAATGAATTTTTAGAAGAGTACAGATTAAATACTGATATTTTAGATGATGTGCTTTATCAATTATTTTATAACAAAATTTTTGATATTAGAAATGAAGAAGACTTTGATAGTTTAAGTAGAAACGATCAAATTATAAAAAGAGAGCATATTTTTGAAAGAAAAGACAAGACTTTTGTATTACATAATGTTAAAAAAGTATTTACACTTATAATAGAGCAAGAAGACTCTAATTTTTACAAAAAAGCACAATATAAAACAAATGGAATAGATATTGTTTTAAAAGTTAAAAAGGAAGATATACAACATCAATATAAAATAGGAAAAGGTAATAAAAGGGGATTATTAATTAATCCTTTGGACTTTTATTATGATGAAAATGCGGGTAAATATAAAAAGTTAGAAATGTCAAAAGAAGATAAAGAAAAATTCGAGAAAGGAGAATTATTTTAATGTTTGAAATAATTAAAGATAAATTAGTATTTAAGCTTAATAATTCTCTATATATTGACAATGAGGGAATTAAGCAAGTTAAAAATAAAGAATGTTTTAATCCTCAAACAAAACAGTTTAAAAGTGATAATTTTAATGGTTTAAATAAAAAAGAAATTGAGATAGCAAAAAAATATATTATAAATTGTAAAGAAACAAACAAATATATAAATAATTCTTATTCTTTAAAACATAGTGTAGAAAAAGAATTTAATACATATATTTCAAATGGTGCTTTTATTGTTGCATTAGAATTATTAAAAAAGAAGTTTAGATTATATGAAAATATAGGACTATTTAAAATAAGACCTGTAACAATTAATAATTTAAAAAATAAAGTAAATTTGCATTTATCTTATAATGTTGAATGTAAATTAAAAAGTTATTAAACAATTTGGCATAGGCTCAACGCGAACGAGCCTTATAAGACCAATCCGCGAAGAGTTGCTTATCGTTTTAAGTGCCGACCTAATACGATAAGCCGATTTTACCTAAATTTTCTTAAAGGTTTAAAATGGAACAAACACTTAAAAAAAATCAAATTGTAATTAGAAAAAAAGATGGATATGTTGCTTTTATTGATAAAACTTCGAAAAATAAAATCAAAGTTAAATTTTATTTTCCTAAAAAATTTTTTTATACAGAAAAAAAAGAAGATTTTTTTTCAAAATATTTGATAACAGAAGAAAGGGTTATAGATGGGATTATTTGACAGAGACAAAGAAGAAGCTAAGCAAGAAGTTAAAAGAGAGACTAAAAAGTCTTCTACAAGTTCAAGATTAGGGCGTTCAATAACGACCAAAGAAAGTGCAAAAGAAGAATTTTATTTTAAGCCTCATAACTTTAATCCAAGAGACTATGTCAATAAAAAGGATGATAACTTATTTTATGGGTTATTACACGATAGAGAAGAACAAAGAGGCTTTTATTTGCCTCAAAGTGAGGTAACTATGCAATTACTTATCGGTTCAACTGGAACGGGTAAAGGGGTTCTGTTAGGTAATTTTGCACTTGAAAAAATACAAAGAAAAGAGGGTGTAATTATTATTGACCCTAAACAAGATGATTTTTTACCCCAAGTGTGCAAAGAGGAACTAACAAGACAAGGAAGACCCGAAGACTTATTAATCGCTTCATTTCCTGATAATTTCGCTTATATGGGCATAAATCAAGACGATAGCTACACAGAAGTAGCAAATAAATTAATAGATTGTTTTGGATTAGAAGAAACTGGTAATCCAGGTGTAGACCATTATCGAAAATTAGAAAGAGTGATGTTAAAAAAAGTTTTAAAAATCTTTTTTGATGGAGCTTTAGGGGAGATTGTAAGAAAAGATTTAAACGAAATTGCGGACGCTATTGTAAAACTTGCAGAAGATTTAAAGCGTAAGCAAATATTTGAGGAAGAGTCAGCAAAAAACAAACCAAATGTAAATTTAATTCAAAGAAACTCAAAAAGATATTTTGACGGAGATAAACTGGACTTATTAAATTTTAGTGAGGAAGATATAGCAACTTTAAAAAGTTTAGCTATTAGTTTTGATGAATTTGTATCAAGTGGAAAAATATCAAATAAAATTAATTTAGATGAAGCACTTTACAAAGGTAAAGTTATATATTTAAAAATTGATATGTTAGATATTGCCTCTTTAAAAATGGCTAAAATTTGCATTACTGATGCAATTCAGAAAGCTAGAAAAAAATTACCATCTTCAAAAATATGGATTATTGCAGATGAAATCTCATTTTATGCAAATAAGACACTTAGCGGAGCTTTAGCAACTACAAGAGGGTTTAACCTAAATTTCATTTTAGCGTTGCAGGACATAGCTCAAATGAAAGATGAGGATATAAGAAATGCTATTTTATCAAATGTAAATGTGAAAATATTCTATAAACCAAGTGATAGAACTACTTTAGAATATTTAGAATTGTTAGGAGGAAAGGAAGCAGTAACAAAATTTTCAAAAAAAGAAAATGATATTACTATCTCACAAGACACAGAAGAAGTCTTTAATAGTACGAGAGTTAGGAGTTTACCAAGAGCGAGTGTCGCAGTTCTTGTAAGTGAGTTCTTAAGCACTCCCGTAGTGATACAAACAAGTTTTGTAAGAGTAGAAAATAAATTTAATTGGAACGCTCACAATATCGCAAAAAATGAAAAAGAAGACTACTCAAATATAGAAATTAAAATACAAACTAAAAAAGACATAGAAGATAAACTAATGAAATTTAGACAAAGTGTAAAAGGTACACATTCTCTATGTGATGGACTAGAGGGGGTTTTATTTGAAAATGAAGCTTTATAGCTTCATTCCCCCCATTACAAACCTCATTATATATATTCATTATAGACTATCATTTAAGCATACATTAAGATATATCATTATATAATTACATTAGTAAAAGAAAATTTAGGTGCAAAAGCTAACAAATTTTAAAAAAAATAAAGGAAATGAAATGGCAATTACTTGTCCAAATTGTAAAAAAGGTACTCTAAAAAAAGGCGAAAAAATGGTGTATTGTTCAGAATACAAACCTACTAAAAACGGCGATAAATGGACTAACGAGGGTTCTTGTGATTTTAGAATTATGTTTGACCAGTCTAAAATTTTTGGTAAAAATTTAACTCCAGCAGATATTAAAAATATCGTTGATGGTGGAACAATCGAAAACGGACAAAAGAAACTTAGTTTAGATTTAGATAATAAAGATTTCTTTGTAAAGATTGAGAAAGAAGAAGACGAGGACTTATAATGCAAGTTGTAAACGGGCTTACTGAAAGAGATTTAGAAATATTAAAATTTATAAATTTCTTTGGTAAGAGCTATATGGAAGTTTTAACAAAATGTTTTTTCCCAAATGCAAACAGTACGCAAGTATGTAGAAATAGGCTTAATGTGTTAAAAAATAAATATAAGCTTTTAAAGTATGTGGAAACGGGAGCAATGAGTCCAAGACACTATATAGCCTTAAGCGAAATGGGTAAGCGGTTTTTGGAAGATGAGGAAGCAGAAACGATAAATAATACTTATTTTTCGTTCGCAACAATGCAACATAATATGTATGAGCAGTTAGTAGCATTTGCACTAACTAAAGCGGGTAAAAAAGTAGAGAGAACAAAAGTTCTTGATTGGAGTAAAACTCATCATCATACGCCCGATTTAATCTATTACAATGATGATAAGTTAGTCTATGTTGAAATAGAGCTTAGTAAAAAAACAAGAGAAAGTTACGATACTATTTTTCAAAAGTTCGTCAAGGATGGCGTTAATAATGTTATATACATCACAAAAAATGAAAAATGGAAAAATATCTTTTTGGAATTTTTGCCTAAGTGGGATGGGTTAAGAGTTGCAGAAATTGAAGAGTTTTTTAGTTCTTGCGTAGATAATGGAAAAGTCAAAGGAGACAAACAAAAATGAGTTGGGAAAAAGTTAGAAAAGCGTTTTTTTGGGTTTTAAATGTTTATATTTCAATGTTAGCTATAACAATGACAATATTTTTATATCTTCCTTTTTATGTGGCGGTAAAGCTTATGCAATGGGAAGAGGGAATAAATGAAAATGGGCTTTTATCATTTAAAGGTTTTTATCATATGTTTAAAAAAGTGTTCAATGGAATTATATTTCCTAAAGTATCATTTTTTAAAAAAATTGGATATGTATTTATTTTACCTTTTATTAAAGGTGGAACAGAAGAGGGGAGCGAAGAAAATCCCGCAAGTTCTATTTTTGTAAAGTATTATGAAGCTTTAAAAGATGATAGAAAAGTAAATGTTGCGGTTGAATATTTGGACTCTTTACACAGAAAATATACAATCTTCTTATCTATTGTTGGAGTAGCTACAATTATGATTTACACTACATTATCAGAGTATTTTATAGAAGAAGCAATGAATAACTCTTTATGGGGAGCAGTATATGCCCTAATAGGTCTTTTTACTATGCAATATGGTATTGGGTTCATAAGTCTATTTTGGGCAGTATGGAATGTCATATTAGCGATAGCAGTATGGTATTTAGCAATTCATTTAGTAGTTGTGAGTTTAGTGATGGCGTACAGATTTTTTAAAGAAATTAGAACAATGGGCGATTTATCAGAATTTGCAAAAGAGAGTAATAAAATGGTTTATCTTAGTTTAAAAGATATTCATAAAGAAGATGAAAAAACTTTAGATATTTTAGATAAGGCATTAGAATATCTAATAGAGTCTTGCAAAATGCCTGAAAGTCTAAATGATGAATTTATCAAAATTGATAATAAATATTTGATTGCACCACAACCAGTAAAAGTTATGATTGAAGATAAAGGTGAGGTTAAAAATGACAACAAATAGAAATGTTAATTCGCAAGAGGTTAGAGAAACTAACTCCGAAAATCTAGCAGATATTAAAAAAGGGGCACAAGCCTCTTTTTTAGAGATGATAGATTCTCTAATCTCAAGCTATGAGGATAATATCAAAGTTACACTTAAAGAGACAGATAAGGCAAAGATTAGAAACTATTATCAAAGATGGTTTAAAGAAGTAAAAGAGATTATTAATTATATCATCATTGGATATATTGGCTTTACTATTTTACTTCTCAATTTCTTACCTTTTGAATTAGGTTTTTTAAAGGGTATTACAGAAAACGAAGTAATTTATAAAGGCGGGGTTTTTCTTCTTTTGTATTTGGCTGCAACTGGATTAGTTGCACTATTTACAACAGAAAAAAACATAGAAAGATATTTTTATCACTTGTACCCTCAAATGCACTCAATTAGCCATAAAAACAAAGTAGCAATTAAACTACTTGATTTTTTATTTACTAAAAAAGAGCAAGAGGAGACAGATTATAAAAAGTTTATTTATGGTTTTGTGCCTTTATTTGTGTTTATGTTCGTAGCACCAAATTTACAAATATTTGTAACTGGGGTTACTGTGTTGTGGGTTATTTTAGTAATGTCACAAGAAAAAAGAAATAATGTATTTTGGAGAAAGGGTAATAAATGAGATTTTTCGTATTAAACAGTTCGGGAAATGTAGGTAAAACAACAGTTACAAGAGAGCTATTATATAGCTTTCTTGATAATCCTAAGATTATGGAAATAGAAACAGTTAATAGCTCATCAGAGCATTTTAAAAGTATGAATGTAGAGAAAATCGAAGATTTTACAAATTTTGAAGATATATATTTAAAAATTATCGAAACTGATAATTTAATAGTAGATATTGGAGCTTCAAATCTAAGTGCATTTATGGAAAAAATCGCAGAATTTGCTGGTATTGAAACTCTTTTTGATTGTTTCATAATTCCAACTGTTGCGGGGGACAAAGTGGCAACCGATACAGCAAGAACAATTTTATTTTTAAAAGAGCTAGGAATAGAAGACGAAAAAATAAAAGTAATCTTTAATAATGCTTCAAATATTGAGGAATTTGATATTTTATTAAAACAAGAGAAAAGATTAGATTTTAAATTTGATAGAGATTTATTTATTCCTAAGTCGAAATTGTTTACAGAACTTGGAATTATTAGAAAAACTATCAATGAGATATATAATGAAGATGTAAACGCATATAAAGAGTTAATTCTAAATGCAGAGCCTAAAGAAA
Organism: Arcobacter sp. CECT 8986; assembly: GCF_004116725.1. Taxonomy (NCBI): domain Bacteria; kingdom Pseudomonadati; phylum Campylobacterota; class Epsilonproteobacteria; order Campylobacterales; family Arcobacteraceae; genus Arcobacter; species Arcobacter sp. CECT 8986. The sequence continues at coordinate 10,122 of NZ_PDKG01000017.1, forward strand.
AAATGAGACTAATAAAGCAAGATTTATGTAACCGTATGGCAGTCTCAATACATCCAACATTAAAAACTATGTTTGAAAAAATTACAGGCATAGAGGCAGTTTCAAATATTGCAGAAATTGAAGAGTGCAAAACCGAAACAAAAAATGAAAATAGTATATCAGATGATGATGAGGAGCTTTAAAAATGGCAGGTCAAAATGCAGAACTGGAAGAGATAATATATTATAGATTATTAGAAATGGAACAAAGATTAGAAAGAAAAGCAGAGGCAATCGAAAAGACCTACGATAGCTTACAAACAATGCTATTAAAAGCAGAGGCAATACTAAACACTATCCAACAGATAAAAGAGGGTTAATCCCCTCTTATCTTCTTTTATATTTTCTATTAGAATCACTCATTAAAGAACTTGGAATTTCAGCTAAAAACATACTTGCAAAATTTCTTATTTTAGGAAATGGAATAGACAGAATTAACAACCCTAAACCAATCGCAAAGAAAATTATAACTAAATGTATTATAAACATAGCATACATTGAACGACCAATCATTTTACACCTCATCTATATTTTTTATATTATAATTATATCAAAACTAACCTTAGTGCTAACTTAAGAAAACGACTAACCTTAGTGGTCACTACATATAATAATTAACCTTAGACTAACCTTAGTGGTTACCTCTAGCATAAGTTACCTTAAACTAACCTTAGTGGTCACCGTGGCTACCTCTTAAGCTAACTTTAAGATTAGTGGTCACCAGTAACCATAAGCTTATTTTAAGGTTAGTACTATT
>NZ_PDKG01000018.1 GCF_004116725.1 Arcobacter sp. CECT 8986
AAAATAAACTCAAGAGCTGGCAGAGACCTACGTTTCCACACCTGAAAGGTGCAGTATTATCAGCGCTGAAGTGCTTGACTTCCAGGTTCGGAATGGAGCTGGGTATTTCCACTTCGCTTTTTCCACCAGCAATATGAGTATACAATGAATCTTTAATTCACTCTATACTCACATTCTTGTGAGCTTTTATATTAAAGTCTTTCTTTCTTCAAATAACTAACACAACTACTTAGTAAACTTAATAAGATAGTAAACCAAGTTAATTAATAAGCCAAACGATCTATTAGTACTAGTCAGCTAAATGAATTACTTCACTTACACATCTAGCCTATCAACCAGCTAGTCTTGCTGGGATCTTCAGGGAAAGTTCATCTTAGAGTTGGCTTCGAGCTTAGATGCTTTCAGCTCTTATCACATCCGTACGTAGCTACCCAACGATGCTCTTGGCAGAACAATTGGTACACCAGTGGTACGTTCATCCCGGTCCTCTCGTACTAGGGACAAATCTCTTCAACTTTCCTACGCCCACGGAAGATAGGGACCGAACTGTCTCACGACGTTCTGAACCCAGCTCGCGTACCGCTTTAAATGGCGAACAGCCATACCCTTGGGACCTGCTCCAGCCCCAGGATGCGATGAGCCGACATCGAGGTGCCAAACCTCCCCGTCGATGTGAGCTCTTGGGGGAGATCAGCCTGTTATCCCCGGCGTACCTTTTATCCTTTGAGCGATGGCCCTTCCACTCAGAACCACCGGATCACTATGACCGACTTTCGTCTCTGCTCGAGTTGTCTCTCTCACAGTCAAGCTAGTTTATGCCATTATACTCATCAGGCGATTTCCATCCGCCTTGAACTAACCTTTGTAAGCCTCCGTTACTTTTTAGGAGGCGACCGCCCCAGTCAAACTACCCACCAGACATTGTCCTGAAACAAGTTTATTGTTCCCAGTTAGTAACTCAAATATTCAGGGGTGGTATCTCAAGGATGGCTCACTATGTACTGGCGTCCATAGTTCAAAGCCTCCCACCTATCCTGCACATGAATATCCAAGCTACAGTGTCAAGCTGTAGTAAAGGTGCACGGGGTCTTTCCGTCTTTCCGCGGGTAGGAGGAATTTTCACCTCCACTACAATTTCACTGGATCCCTGGTTGAGACAGCTCCCATCTCGTTACGCCATTCATGCAGGTCGGTATTTAACCGACAAGGAATTTCGCTACCTTAGGACCGTTATAGTTACGGCCGCCGTTTACTCGGGCTTCAATCAAGAGCTTCGCTTACGCTAACTCCATCAGTTAACCTTCGAGCACCGGGCAGGCGTCACACCTTATACATCCACTTACGTGTTAGCAAAGTGCTGTGTTTTTGGTAAACAGTCGGGAGGGACTCTTTGTTGCAACCTCTATCGCTTTTGGGAGTAAATCCCTATACAATAGTAGGCACACCTTATACCGAAGATACGGTGCTAGTTTGCAGAGTTCCTTAACCAGGGTTCTTCCACGCGCCTTAGAATACTCATCCCACCTACCTGTGTCGGTTTGCGGTACGGGCAACAATTAATATACTTAGTGGCTTTTCTTGGCACGACAGTATCATCGATTCCAAACGCACTCCGAAAAGTTTGTTCGGCCTGTAAGATCTCGGTCTAATGTAATCCGGATTTACCTAAATTACAACCTACGTCCTTCGACTCACACTTCCATCAGTGAGCTCGATTAACTCTATGCGTCCCCACATCGCGCTTAATTGTTGGTATTGGAATATTAACCAATTTTCCATCGTCTACCCCTTTCGGACTCGACTTAGGACCCGACTAACCCTACGATGACGAGCATCGCGTAGGAAACCTTGGGTTTTCGGCGTTGAGGATTCTCACCTCAATTATCGCTACTCATGCCTGCATGCTCACTTCTATCCGCTCCACCACTCCTTGCCGGTATGGCTTCAACGCTGAATAGAACGCTCTCCTACCACTCATAATAAATTATGAATCTAAAGCTTCGGTGTACATCTTAGCCCCGTTATATTTTCCGCGCAGAATCACTAGACCAGTGAGCTGTTACGCTTTCTTTAAAGGATGGCTGCTTCTAAGCCAACCTCCTGGTTGTCACAGTAACTCCACATCGTTTTCCACTTAGATGTAACTTTGGGACCTTAGCTGTTAGTCTGGGTTGTTCCCCTCTCGACATAGGATTTTATCACCCTACGCCTGACTCCCTAGATTCCACATATAGTATTCGGAGTTTGATAGGGTTTGGTACCGCGGTAAGCAGCCCTAGCCCATTCAGTGCTCTACCCCTATATGCTAATTCTAGAGGCTATACCTAAATATATTTCGGAGAGAACCAGCTATCACGAAGTTTGATTGGCCTTTCACCCCTATCCACAGGTCATCCGGGGGCTTTTCAACGCCCATCGGTTCGGTCCTCCACTGGCTCTTACACCAGCTTCAACCTGCCCATGGATAGATCACTTCGTTTCGGGTCTGCAGCATCTGACTTATTCGCCCTATTAAGACTCGCTTTCGCTACGGCTTCACACTTGGCTTAACCTTGCCAGATACCACAACTCGCAGGCTCATTATGCAAAAGGCAGTCCGTCACCCTGATAAATCATAGGGCTCCGAATGATTGTAAGCTAATGGTTTCAGGTTCTATTTCACTCTCCTCACTGGAGTACTTTTCACCTTTCCCTCACGGTACTTGTTCACTATCGATCTGTAAGTAGTATTTAGGGTTGGAGGGTGGTCCCCCCGGATTCAGTCAAAATATCACGTGTTCCGACCTACTCAGGAATCCATTTAAGCTCTTGATAATTTCGATTACAGGAGTTTCACCTTCTATGCTATAGCTTTCCAACTATTTCTTCTATTATCTTAAGTCTTTTATTATGGTCCTTCAACCCCCTATGCAAGCATAGGGTTTGCCCTCTTCCGATTTCGCTCGCCGCTACTTTCGGAATCTCGTTTGATTTCTCTTCCTCTGGTTACTGAGATGTTTCACTTCACCAGGTTCGCCCACTTTCGTGTAATATATATCTCTATATACTGGGTTGTCCCATTCGGATATCTACGGATCAATGCTTCTTGACAGCTCCCCGTAGCTTTTCGCAGTCTAGTACGTCCTTCATCGCCTCTTACAGTCTAGGCATCCACCATTAGCCCTTAATAGCTTATTTTATAAAACAATATCTCTATTGTTCTACCTTGATAATTATTCCTTGGCTACTATCTTATTAAATTTAATAAAATAGTTGTGTTCTTTCTTTTTATCTTTGAAATTGTTATTTCTTAGAAAAATTTAGACTTTAACATTATATTTTTAAATAACTTGATTACTCTTTC
>NZ_PDKG01000019.1 GCF_004116725.1 Arcobacter sp. CECT 8986
AAAAAAGAGACTATAATTCCCGTCCAAATTCGCTGAGGCCGAAAGGAAGAAGTGAGAGTTCTTTAACAGAGAAGTTTGGTAAAGAGAGTAATCTTTATAAACTGAATATACTAGATATATAAAAAACAAGAAGAAATAAAATTCTTCGTCTATAACACGAGTAATTAAGAGATTAATTAGTCAGAGAATTAAACATTCAAAAAATTTTTTGGAGAGTTTGATCCTGGCTCAGAGTGAACGCTGGCGGCGTGCTTAACACATGCAAGTCGAACGAGAACGGATTATAGCTTGCTATAATTGTCAGCTAAGTGGCGCACGGGTGAGTAATATATAGGTAACGTGCCTTCAAGAAGGGGATAACAGATGGAAACGCCTGCTAACACCCTATATGCCTTTAATACAAAAGTATGCAAGGGAAATATTTATAGCTTGAAGATCGGCCTGTACAGTATCAGTTAGTTGGTGAGGTAATGGCTCACCAAGACAATGACGCTTAACTGGTTTGAGAGGATGATCAGTCACACTGGAACTGAGACACGGTCCAGACTCCTACGGGAGGCAGCAGTGGGGAATATTGCACAATGGGGGAAACCCTGATGCAGCAACGCCGCGTGGAGGATGACACATTTCGGTGCGTAAACTCCTTTTATATAGGAAGATAATGACGGTACTATATGAATAAGCGCCGGCTAACTCCGTGCCAGCAGCCGCGGTAATACGGAGGGCGCAAGCGTTACTCGGAATCACTGGGCGTAAAGAGCGTGTAGGCGGATAAATAAGTCAGAAGTGAAATCCAATAGCTCAACTATTGAACTGCTTTTGAAACTGTTTATCTAGAGTATGGGAGAGGTAGATGGAATTTCTGGTGTAGGGGTAAAATCCGTAGAGATCAGAAGGAATACCGATTGCGAAGGCGATCTACTGGAACATAACTGACGCTGAGACGCGAAAGCGTGGGGAGCAAACAGGATTAGATACCCTGGTAGTCCACGCCCTAAACGATGTACACTAGTTGTTGCTATGCTCGACATAGCAGTAATGCAGTTAACACATTAAGTGTACCGCCTGGGGAGTACGGTCGCAAGATTAAAACTCAAAGGAATAGACGGGGACCCGCACAAGCGGTGGAGCATGTGGTTTAATTCGACGATACGCGAAGAACCTTACCTGGTCTTGACATAGTAAGAAGTCTTTAGAGATAAAGATGTGTCTGCTTGCAGAAACTTATATACAGGTGCTGCACGGCTGTCGTCAGCTCGTGTCGTGAGATGTTGGGTTAAGTCCCGCAACGAGCGCAACCCTCGTCATTAGTTGCTAACACTTCGGGTGAGAACTCTAATGAGACTGCCTACGCAAGTAGGAGGAAGGTGAGGACGACGTCAAGTCATCATGGCCCTTACGACCAGGGCTACACACGTGCTACAATGGGGTATACAAAGAGCAGCGATACGGTGACGTGGAGCAAATCTTAAAAATATCTCTCAGTTCGGATTGTAGTCTGCAACTCGACTACATGAAGTTGGAATCGCTAGTAATCGTAGATCAGCAATGCTACGGTGAATACGTTCCCGGGTCTTGTACTCACCGCCCGTCACACCATGGGAGTTGATTTCACTCGAAGCGGGGATGCTAAGATAGCTACCCTCCACAGTGGAATTAGCGACTGGGGTGAAGTCGTAACAAGGTAACCGTAGGAGAACCTGCGGTTGGATCACCTCCTTTCAGAGAAGACTAGAAAAGATTCGGTTCTTATCTAGCAAAGAAGTATCTAGATATTCAGTTTATAAAG
>NZ_PDKG01000020.1 GCF_004116725.1 Arcobacter sp. CECT 8986
TTTCTTTCCTCTTCTCCTACTGTTATGATTGAGTCTTTTTGGATTGTCTCTTCTTTATCATTTTCTACTAATAGTTTTGAGTTATTCTCTACATGTTTATATTCATCATTTAACACATGGGTTTTTAAATCTTTTTGTGCTCTAAATGATAGTAACTCTTCACCTTGTTTATCTTCAAACAGTATCTCATTATATCCTTGTTTATCCTCATATTGTGGCATTGAGTTTGTTTTGATATAACTCTTTGTTTTATCTTTTGGAAGGTTATATGGTACTTTATTTTCTTTATTATACAAGCTTCCTATTATTATTGGTTTATCTACATCTCCATTTACAAAGCTTACTATTACTTCACTATTTACTCTTGGTAGAAATTGTGCTCCATAATCATTCCCTGCAAAGAAGTTTGAGTATCTTATGTAACAAGATATTGTTTTATTCTCTTCAAAGTGAAACAGTACTTTTATTCTTCCTTGTTCATCTACATCTATTGTATTTGCATTATCTTTTGTATTACTATCACTACTTGCTACTATTGCTGTTTGTACTGAGTTTATTTTTGGTTTTATTATTGTATATGGTGGAATATAATCTATATCTTTTGGAATTGAAGTAAATTCTACTTCATATTGCAGTTCATGTTTTTTATTTTCATTTATATTTTGAATATATTCATCCAATGCATTTGGAAAGATTCCACTATATTTTACTTCAAGAATAATTACATCAAATACTTTTTTTGCTCTTTCATCTTCTAATTCTATATTCAAACTATCATTTATTACTAACTCTTGGCTAGTTCCTTTTATCAAGTTTGATTTTACATATTCTCTTTTAGCTTCTATTTTATTATATTTATCCAAATCTTTATAAAGACTCTCATCAAGAACATTTAGTTTATCTCTTAGGTTATTTCTTTTTATATCTACTCTTAATTGACTTGTTGATTGATTATCTTTAATACTTGAAGTTATTGCTGCTCCTGTTTGTATTTTATATTCCAAACTAGGATTTGAGTAATCATAATAATCTTCTATTATATTAGTTGCAGTGAATTTTTTACTATGATTAAATTGGCTTACACTACTATAGCTATTTATAGTTGCATGTTCTGTTAGTTTACAAAGTACTATATTATATGGATTATTCGAAGAGTATTCTACTATAAAGCTATAACCTTCTTCTTCACAAAGCATTGTTAGAAATTCCAAATCACTTTGATTATATTGGGTTGTATATTCTCTTGTTACTTCATTTTTTATATCTATTTTTACATCTACATTTATATTTAACAGTTGGTTATATCTATTTAATACTTCACTAAAGATTGTACTTACTTTTCTTTCATGATATATTTCATATCTATTATTTAATCCTAAATAATACAAAGGAGATACTATTTTTATTTTATAAAGGTATTTTTTTGCTACAACACTGTCTTCACTTGCTTCATAAATCTTTCCATAGATACTTTTTTTATCTATTGGATTTATTTCATCTTGTATTATTAATTCTACATCTGTATCAACGATATCTTCTATTTCAATAAACTCTTCACTTACAAATACTACTTCAAATTCATATGGACTATTTACTTTACTAATCCCATTTAATTTATATACACTCAAACTCTCATTTAGTATATCTGGCAGGTCACTTCTATAGTTTATTAGCCTTATTCTTGCTTTGATGTTTTGGTTGATTT
>NZ_PDKG01000021.1 GCF_004116725.1 Arcobacter sp. CECT 8986
TCCATTGTGCTGGTCCAGTAGTGTGAATAGAAGTACCTTCAGTATCCACAGCAACTGTAACAGGCATATCTTTTACTTCAAATTCGTAAATCGCTTCCATACCCATCTCTTCAAATGCTAATACTTTAGCATCTTTGATTGATTGTGATATTAAATATGCTGCTCCACCTGTTGCTATTAAATACATTGATTTATACTCTTTTATTAAATCAATTGTTGGTTGTTTTCTCTCTGCTTTCCCTATCATTCCCATGATCCCAATTTCCATCATATCTTTTGTGAATTTATCCATTCTTGTTGATGTTGTTGGTCCCGCTGGTCCTACTTTCTCATCTCTTACTGGGTTTACTGGTCCTACATAATAAATAAATCTATCTTTTAAATCTACTCCATTTGGTAGTGGTTTCCCTGCTTCTTTATACTCTACTATTTTTTTATGTGCTGCATCTCTTGCTGTTAAGATTTTCCCTGATAATAGTAATGTATCCCCTGATTTAAATTGAGACAAGTTCTCTTTTGTTAAATCTTCAATATTTACTCTTTTTACACTATCCATTGGAATCTCTAAATCTGGCCATATATCTAAATCTGGTTTTTCAAATTTTGCTGGTCCATTTCCATCTAATTCAAATTCTATATGTCTTGTTGCTGCACAGTTTGGTATCATTGCTACTGGTTTTGAAGCTGCATGACATGGGTAATCTAAGATTTTTACATCTAATACTGTTGTTACTCCTCCTAGTCCTTGTGCTCCTAAACCTAACTTATTGATATCTTCATATAGTTTTAATCTTAACTCTTCTACTGCGTTTTTTGGTCCTCTTGCTTTTAATTCATGTATATCTACATGATCCATCAAAGACTCTTTTGCTAGAAGCATCGCTTTCTCTGGATTTCCACCGATTCCTATTCCTAGAATCCCTGGAGGACACCATCCTGCTCCCATATGTTTTACATTTTCCATTACCCAATCATAGATACTATCACTTGGATTTAGAACTGTGAATTTTGATTTATTCTCACTTCCTCCACCTTTTGCCGCTACTGTTATCTCTATTTTATCTGAGTTATCTACACTATAATGGATTACTGCTGGTGTATTATTTTTTGTATTTTTTCTTTCACCTGCTGGATCGCTTACTACTGAATATCTTAGTGTATTATCTGGATCTGTATATCCTTTTGCTACACCTTCATTTAATACTTCTTCTAATTCTTTACTTAATTCTAGTTTTGCGTTTAATCCCACTTTTATAAATATATTTACTGATCCTGTATCTTGGCATAATGGTCTGTGCCCCATCGCACACATTTTTGAATTTATTAGAATTTGTGCAATCGCATTTTTTGCTGATTGTGATTCCTCTTTTTCATATGCTTCTACCATCGCTTTTACAAAATCTTCTGGATGATAATATGAGATATATTGACATGCCCCTGCTATACTATCAATTATATCTTGCTCTTTTATTACTTTCATTTC
>NZ_PDKG01000022.1 GCF_004116725.1 Arcobacter sp. CECT 8986
AGGAGAAGAAGTATGAGTTACATAACAAGTGCAAAGTTAAAAGAAGCAGATAATGAAGTATTTTCAATAATTGAAAATGAACTTGAAAGACAAACTAAACATTTAGAAATGATTGCTAGTGAAAACTTTACTAGTCCAGCTGTTATGGAAGCTATGGGTTCTGTTTTTACTAACAAATATGCTGAAGGTTATCCTAACAAAAGATATTATGGTGGTTGTGAATTCGCTGATCAAGTTGAGCAATTAGCTATTGACAGAGCGTGCGAAATCTTTAATTGTAAATTTGCTAATGTTCAACCTCATTCTGGTAGCCAAGCTAATGGTGCTGTTTATGCAGCATTATTAAAAGCTGGTGACAAAATCTTAGGTATGGATTTATCTCATGGTGGACATTTAACTCATGGTTCTAAACCTTCTTTTTCTGGTAAAAACTACTCTGCATTTTATTATGGTGTTGAGTTAGACGGTAGAATTAACTATGACAAAGTTTTAGAAATTGCTAAAATTGTTCAACCTAAGATTATTGTTTGTGGTGCTTCTGCTTACGCTAGAGAAATTGACTTTAAAAAGTTTAGAGAAATCGCTGACGAAGTTGGTGCTTATCTTTTCGCTGACATTGCTCACATTGCTGGTCTTGTTGCTGCTGGTGAACATCAAAGTCCTTTCCCTCATGCTCACATTGTTACTACTACTACTCACAAGACTTTAAGAGGTCCTAGAGGTGGTATGATTATGACTAATGACGAGGATTTAGCTAAGAAAATTAATTCTGCTATTTTCCCTGGTTTACAAGGTGGTCCTTTAGTTCACGTTATTGCTGCTAAGGCTGTTGCTTTTGGTGAAATCCTTAAACCTGCTTGGACTGATTATGCTAAGCAAGTTAAAGCTAATGCTAAAATCTTAGGTGAGGTTCTTGTTAAAAGAGGTTACGACATTGTTTCTGGTGGTACTGATAATCACCTTGTTTTAGTCTCTTTTTTAAACAAAGATTTCTCTGGTAAAGATGCTGATGCTGCTCTTGGTAATGCTGGTATTACTGTTAACAAAAATACTGTTCCTGGTGAAACTAGATCTCCTTTTGTTACTTCTGGTATTAGAATAGGAAGTCCTGCTTTAACTGCTAGAGGTATGAAAGAAAAAGAGTTTGAATTTATTGCAAATAAAATTTGTGATGTTTTAGATGACATTGAAAACACTGAACTTCAAGCTAGCGTTAACAAAGAACTTGAAGCTTTAGCTTCTAACTTTGTTATTTACTCTCAATCTACTTACTAATT
>NZ_PDKG01000023.1 GCF_004116725.1 Arcobacter sp. CECT 8986
TCTTATCCTAAAAATTCAATAATATCAACAGCAGCAGTAGCACCATCACCAGCAGCACAAACAACTTGCTTAGCAGCATCGATTCTAACATCACCAGCAGCATATAATCCAGCTAAAGAAGTTCTCATTTTTAAATCTACAACAACTTGACCTTGCTCATCTGTATCACATATAAATGTTCCATCTTCTCTTTTTATTGGCTCATTTAATACATCTCTTCCTACAAATACAAATACTCCTGGTACATCTAAATCTCTGATTGTTCCATCTATCTTACTTTTTACTTTTAATCCTGTAACTCCTGATGCATCTCCAAATACTTCTTCTACATCTACATTTGTTACTTCTTCTATATTTTCAGTACTTTTCATATGCTCTATTGTACTTGGTGCTGCTCTATATGTATCTCTTCTATGTACTAAATATACTTTACTACATATCTTTGATAAATATACTGCCTCTTCTAAAGCTGAATCTCCTCCTCCAACTACTGCAACCTCTTTTCCTTTATAAAAAAATCCATCACAAGTTGCACAAGTAGAAATTCCTCTTCCAAAAAATTTATCCTCACCTTTAAATCCAGCACGTCTTGGAACTGATCCTGTTGCTAATAATACAGATTTAGATTCAAATGTAGTTCCATCATCAGCAGTTAAAGTAAAAATATCATCATTCTTTACAACTGAAGATATTTTTTTCATTTCATGTTTTAATCCAAACTTCATAGCTTGTTGTGGCCATGATTGCATTAAATCTAATCCAGATACAACTTCTGCTTGTCCTGGATAATTCTCTATTTCTGAACTACCAGT
>NZ_PDKG01000024.1 GCF_004116725.1 Arcobacter sp. CECT 8986
TCAGTAGTTTTACTCCAAACACCATTATAAAACTTCTCAACAATAGCTTCATACTCTAAAACTTGTGTTAAATCATCTTGTTTTGTAATTGTAGGAATTAGTTCAACTACTCTTACTTTTTCATATAGTGGTTTTGGTATTTCTACTTTTGCTACATCTTTTGCACTTACTCCACCATTAGCACTATTATCTACAAAGTTTGGAGTATTAAAGTGAATACCACTTGCATCTACTGTTAGGATATTACTTCCACATTTAAAGCTTATACCATTTGCTCCATCAAATAAGCAGTTATCTGAAGCTTGTACTTTCAAATCACTTGTATTTAAATGAAAGCCATCTTCTATATCAACTCTTAACTCTTTTCCTATTTTTACAAATAGATTTTGTAAGAATTTATCTGATACATCTTTTTGAATATATTTATGTAAGATATTTTTGATTCTAAGTTCTACATCTCTTTCTAAATATGTTTTCTCATCTTGTTTTATTAGGGTTTCTAGGTTTTGTTTATAGTGTTTTTCACAATCATTTTTAATAGTAGTAATAGACTCTTTCTCAACAGTTAAAATCTTGTTTGCTTTTATTGTTTTTCTTTCCTCTTCTCCTACTGTTATGATTGAGTCTTTTTGGATTGTCTCTTCTTTATCATTTTCTACTAATAGTTTTGAGTTATTCTCTACATGTTTATATTCATCATTTAACACATGGGTTTTTA
>NZ_PDKG01000025.1 GCF_004116725.1 Arcobacter sp. CECT 8986
TTAATATTTCCACCATAACTTAATTGCATAAAACATTCATTTGCAATATCTTCAAGTATTTTAAAATTAATATCTCTATTTTCTTTTGATGCAAAAATATCCAAAAACATTAATTCATCAACTTCTAGTTCATTAAATATTCTAACAGTGTTAACAGGGTCACCAATATAATTATATTCTTTAAACTTTACTGTCTTTACAAGACTTTCATTTTTTAATAATAAACAAGGAATTAATCTAGTTCTTAACATATCTATATCCCTGCAAAATTTTCAAAAAGTTTCATACCAAATTTATGGCTTTTTTCTGGATGAAATTGTGCACCAAAAATATTATCTTTTTGAATAGCACAATCAAATTCACAACCATAGTTTACTTTTAAAATAGAATTATCTTCATTTTTTACTTTCACAAAATAAGAATGTACAAAGTAAAATCTAGTTTCATCAAATTCTTCAAAACCATTAGTAAGTAAACTCTTATTTGATTTTTTAACTATATTCCATCCCATATGTGGAATTCTATAATTTTTAGCAATTCTATCTTTAAAACTGATAGCCTCAGCATCTATCCATCCAAGTCCTGATATAGTGCCCTCTTCACTTGAAT
>NZ_PDKG01000026.1 GCF_004116725.1 Arcobacter sp. CECT 8986
ATCTAAATCATAATTATAAAACTCATCATAAGCATCATAATCAACTGTGAAAACTTTTTGATAACCTAACTTTACAAGCTCTGTATCAACATTCTCTTCAGATAGCCTATTTTTAACACTTTCTAGAACCTTTTGAATATCTTCTTCTTTTATATCATTGGCTCTTAATTCATAAACATAAGACTCAAGCATTTTATTTCCTTGAAATTAGCGTATCTGCTAAAGTAATAAAATCATTAAAAGATAACCTTACTGTTCTTAATGTAATATCTTCTAAAGTTATCTTATTTTGTGATATTAAACCAGCTGCTCCAAGATAATCTTTTCGCAGTTTAATACAATCAACAATCTCATAAACCACCCTATTTAAAGGGTTTTCAAATTCATATCTTTCAATGAACTCTTCATAATAACTTGCCACTTTTTATCCTCATAATCACAGCAAACTACCATTAATAAAACCTAAGTTTTCTTGTTAGTATTAAGTATTCACTTTTGTGAATACACCAAACCTTAAATCTACTTTTTTAACTGTTTATAAAGTGCAGTTAAATCACCTAATACCCAAATACTAACTATCTTGTTA
>NZ_PDKG01000027.1 GCF_004116725.1 Arcobacter sp. CECT 8986
AAAATGTTAGTAACAAAAAAAGCTCCAGATTTCACAGCAGCAGCTGTATTAGCAGATGGTCAAATCGTAGAGGATTTTAATTTATATGATAATATTGGAGAAAAAGGTGCAGTAGTATTTTTCTATCCAATGGATTTTACATTTGTTTGTCCATCAGAAATCATTGCGTTCTCAAAAAGAGTAGAAGAATTTAAAGAAAGAGGAATCAATGTAATTGGAGTATCAGTAGACTCACAATTTTCACACTTTGCATGGAGAGAAACACCAGTAGAACAAGGTGGGATTGGAAGAGTGAAATTTCCATTAGTAGCAGATATCACAAAACAAATATCAAAAGATTTTGATGTATTATTTGAAAGCTCTGTAGCATTAAGAGGTTCATTCTTAATAGACAAAGATGGAACAGTAAGACATGCAGTAATAAATGACTTACCATTAGGAAGAAATATAGATGAGATGGTAAGAATGGTAGATACAATGATATTTACAAATGAGCATGGAGAAGTTTGTCCAGCAGGATGGAACAAAGGTGACGAAGGTATGAAAGCTGACAAAGATGGTGTTGCTGATTATCTTGC
>NZ_PDKG01000028.1 GCF_004116725.1 Arcobacter sp. CECT 8986
ATAATAGATACACCATTTGTTGAAAATGGCCAAATATCAATTACTGCTTCTTTACCAAATAAGTTTTTATAAGCCTTTGCTACACTTTGTGTAACATCGTGTGTTTCTTCCATTTTCCAAGGTTTAAATGAACACTCTTGTCCATACTCTAAACCTGTATATGATGGTTCATCATAGTTATAAATAGAAACCTCAGCATCTGCCATTTTAACTGCCGGTAAGTTTCTAATTTCTTGAAGTGCATCTTCAGGTTTTTCACCCCAAGTTAGACGTCTGTCAATAGAAATAGTACACGAATCAGAAACTGCACATCTTGATGGTGAAGTTGAGCTAATCTCAGATACTGTTAAACACCCTTTTCCAAGTAAATCATCTACAAGTAAGTTCTCATTTAAAGCTCTTAACTCTTGCAAAATTCCTGACATTTTATAGATGGCATTATCACCTTTGTGAGGAATTGAACCATGTGCAGATGTTCCATAAGTTGTAACAGAAATCTCCATTCTTCCTTTTTGAGCTCTACAGATTTTTCCATCACTTGGCTCTGCAAGAAGTACAAACTCAGGTCTGATA
>NZ_PDKG01000029.1 GCF_004116725.1 Arcobacter sp. CECT 8986
GATAGAAAAATACTACTGCACCTTTTTCTCCAATATTATCATATAAATTAAAATCCTCTACGATTTGACCATCTGCTAATACAGCTGCTGCTGTGAAATCTGGAGCTTTTTTTGTTACTAACATTTTTTTTCCTTTAATATTTTTTATTTATGGTGAAATTGTACAAAAAAAATATTAATGTTTTTTATGAGTAAATTATTAGATATTAATTTTAAGATAATTTTTATTTATTTATAATTTTTTTCTTAAGATAATTTTTATCCTTTATAGTATAAACTTCTATCATAATTATATAAAATAAAACAAAATAAGGAATTAAATATGTTAGATTTAGCGATAATAGGAGGAGGGCCAGCAGGATTAACAGCTGGGTTATACTCAACAAGAGGTGGATTAAAAGACGTAGTAATGTTTGAAATGGGGATGCCAGGAGGACAAATCACTGGTAGTTCAGAAATAGAGAATTATCCAGGACAAGCAGAAGTTGTATCTGGATTAGATTTAATGCAATCATGGCCACAACAAGCTATGAAGTTTGGATTAAAACATGAAATGAAAAAAATATCTT
>NZ_PDKG01000030.1 GCF_004116725.1 Arcobacter sp. CECT 8986
TCCTTGGCTACTATCTTATTAAATTTAATAAAATAGTTGTGTTCTTTCTTTTTATCTTTGAAATTGTTATTTCTTAGAAAAATTTAGACTTTAACATTATATTTTTAAATAACTTGATTACTCTTTCAAATAACCTTTTGGTCTTTTTTTAAAACCAAATATAAATCTTATCTTTTATAAGACTTATATTTAGTTTTTTAAAAATGGTGGAGATAAGCGGGATCGAACCGCTGACCTCCTGCGTGCAAGGCAGGCGCTCTCCCAGCTGAGCTATATCCCCATTTTTATTTCTTTGGTAATATTCTTTAATCTTTTAAGATTATTTTACTTAATGGTGGGCCTACCAGGACTTGAACCTGGGACCTCACGATTATCAGTCGAGCGCTCTAGCCAGCTGAGCTATAGGCCCCTTTATCACCTATTCTTTTCAAATAATCTTTATAAACTGAATATCTAGATACTTCTTTGCTAGATAAGAACCGAATCTTTTCTAGTCTTCTCTGAAAGGAGGTGATCCAACCGCAGGTTCTCCTACGGTTACCTTGTTACGACTTCACCCCAGT
>NZ_PDKG01000031.1 GCF_004116725.1 Arcobacter sp. CECT 8986
GTATAGTATAAACAGCTCTATCTTTTTTATTTTTTGTAGGAATAGTAAACTCATATAAAGCTTTGTTGTCAAAGTAACTTAAATCATCAAGGTTGATGTTTAACTTTTGTTCTTTAACAATTGCTTTTATAACTTTTTTTAAGTCTTTCAAAAACTGATTTTTTGTCTCTTTATTTGCGTTTAGTAAAGAGTTTTTAAAAATAAATGAACTTAAATGCATAGTCCCTAAAGAGTGAATAAATCTTTTTGTTGTAATTGAAGGGTATGAAAAATAGGCTAAAGCATTTTGCGTAATAAACTGTAGCCTATTTAATATCTTTGTTTGTAAAATTTTATCTTCAAGTTTTGTATATGGTATATGATTGTATATTGTATCATTAACTAATCTATTTTGTATTTTGATTCCTTTCGAATATTCTTTCAGTAAACTCAGCAAATTTACCACGTACTGCTTTTTCCAACTCTATTGCAAACATATTTATCTCTTCGTGTTCATGTCGTGTTTGCTTCAGTAAAGTAGTAAGACCATTATTATATTTATTTAAATATAAATTATC
>NZ_PDKG01000032.1 GCF_004116725.1 Arcobacter sp. CECT 8986
GCATTAAAGTCTGCGGCATTTAAAGTACATACAGTAAGCGCAGCTAACGCAGTTGTTTTAGCAATTTTTAATAACATACATATCTCCTTATAGGGTTAACCACTCAAAAAGAGTGATTAATTATTTAATTTTCTTTGAATCTTTTCTTGTGTTACCTTTTAAGTCAACCCAAGTAAATACTAACTCGTCACCTTTTTTAACTCCAACTGCGTCAGCATTAAATGAAAACTTCATATAAGGGTTTTTAGATAAGAATTGACTTGTTGATACTTCGTAAACAATCTTATCATTAACTTTTGCTACTACATATGTAATGAAGTTAGCTTCTTTTTTTGCTCTTTCTGCTTCTTGGTAACTTAAGTTTTCGTGGTTAGCAAGAGCTTTAACAGTTACTACACCTTTTTTTAACTTTGCTTTGATTCTAGTTTTTTTAGCCATTATAAATTCCTTTTATATATCTTTTTATTTTTTAAAATTTTTATTTCTTTATAAAGTTAGTTGAACTAAATCAACCACCACAACCACCAATAG
>NZ_PDKG01000033.1 GCF_004116725.1 Arcobacter sp. CECT 8986
GGGAATAACAAAGGCATAAATAAAAAAGCAAAGTAGAATTACAGAAAAGGGCTTAAATCCATTGTTTATCTCAATTATAACGGTTGTGATTCCAAGGAAAAATAGGGTGTAGTTGTAGTTTTTTTCCATACAAACATAAAAGGCAATAAATACTATACCCAGTAACATTATTGGAAAAAAGTATATAGATGAAACTGTATTAACAATCAATGCAAAAATACAAAATAAAAATATATAAAAAGGATTGTCTAGGTTGTTGATTTTCATTAGTAATATAGTTCTTCGTTTTTAAGGGATTATATTAAAACTATACTTACATAAATATCAAATTGTATCATTTGTTTTTTCAGAGTCTCTTTTTTTTCTTTCAAGAGCTGTTAAGTCATAAATAAAAGCAAAAATCTCAGATACTGCTTTATACATACTAGGAGGAATCTCTTTTTCTATATCAATAGCAGATAGAAGCTCAATAAGGTCTTCATCTTTTTTTATTGGTATATCATTATCTTGGGCAATTTTAATAA
>NZ_PDKG01000034.1 GCF_004116725.1 Arcobacter sp. CECT 8986
GAACACTTACTTTTACTCCTGAAAATGATACTTTTAATGCAAAAGTTACAAATGTTACAGGGGGTAACTTTGAAGCAGTAGATTTTGATGATGCAGACATAAATATTAATGTTGACTCTCCTTCTATTAATTTAAAAGTAGGTATAACTGGTGAATATACAAATGTTTATTTTGATAGTGATCATGCTGGATTTAGTAATAGTTTATTAACTTATGAATTAGATGAAAATGGAAAACCTACAAATCCAAAACTAATTATGTTAAATTCAGACGATGGATTAAGTACAGGAGATTTATTAGCATCCTTTGGAAATCCAGATATTAAGTTTTTATTAATAGCTGATGGTGCAGATAAAGTTACAGATTTATTAGGTGCAAGTCTATCTTTTGATAATACAACAGATTATCCAAAACTAATAGTAGATGGTCAAGAAATTGATCAGGCTATTACTATTTTCCAAGATAAAGAGTTCAATATTGATGGAAAAGAACATTTTGTTATTGAAGATAATAATG
>NZ_PDKG01000035.1 GCF_004116725.1 Arcobacter sp. CECT 8986
GCAATAGCAGACCAAGCTTCTTTATCACCTAATACTGGAGCACCAATTGCTTCATTAGCGTGACAAGCAGCACAATATGTATCATATGTACTTGCAGCTTTTGAGTTTGCAGCTGAATCTGAACCTTGAATCTTCCATGATCTTTCTGTAGATGCTGGAGGATTAAAGTCATTTAACTCGATCTTAATTCTAAGAACAGGTACTTCACCTTTAACACAATCTGTCATACATCTTTCACCCGTACCATAATTTTTAGGGTTACTTAAGTATGCTTTCATATTTCTTACACCTTGCTTAGGATCCTCAGGTGTATCAACTTTTGGATAGAATCCATCTTCGTTTGGCATCTTGATTTTTAAGAATTTTTCTCTATCAAGAACATACTCTTCATCTAACTCTTCACCAGCAATTTCAATACCATTTTCCATTAGTAAATATGCAACTAAAGCATATGTTTCACTATTTGATAATGATTTTGGATGTGGGAAAGGCATAGCATCTTGAAT
>NZ_PDKG01000036.1 GCF_004116725.1 Arcobacter sp. CECT 8986
GCCATATTTACTGCAACTGGTGAAAGAATAAGACCAATAGACATAATCACTGGACCTACTACAACTGGTGGTAAAAGTTTATGTAAAAACCCATCACCTTTTAGTCTAATTAAAAAGCTTAGAAAAATATATAATAAACCTGCTGCTACAAGTCCTGACATAGTAGCTGCAATACCCCAAGTTTTTACACCATGTGCAATTGGAGCAATAAATGCAAAAGATGATGCTAAGAAAATTGGAGGAATAGCACCTCTATTTACAAATTGAAAAACTAGTGTACCAATACCTGCTGTAAATAGTGCAACATTTGGGTCAAGTCCAGTTAGAATAGGAACTAAAACTAAAGCACCAAAAGCAACAAACAGAAACTGAATACCTAAAACTGAGTCTTTTACTCGAAAGTTATAATCCGTGGGTTTCATAAGTCCTCTTTAGTAGAAAATTAAGTTAATTATAATATCTAAGAATAGGTTAATTTTTAGTAAACTTATGTGCAACTTATAA